>CAYRNI010000048.1:0-14063 GCA_964425665.1 uncultured bacterium | reverse complement strand
TTTTCTCATCCTGCAAGCGATGATATATAATACATTCTCAAATATATGAGAATAAATACCAATCCGATAATAACCCATGATAAATAGGATGATAACATCCCATTATGCAAAATTTTGAGTGGTTTTACGAAGAGTGCATTGCCAATTTTATTTACATATCTATACGGGTCGAATGCTCCCCATTCGGCATCGGGTAAAATTGCTTTTAGTATTGGCAATTCCTTAATTGTATTATAAAATCCCGTTCCAGGGACACGAACGGCTTCATTAGTGAATCTATGATACCCTGCAACGGTTCCAGGTTTAATTCCGCCGAAGAATGCCCGTGCTTTACGAGACTTGAGTGCCTTGCCTGCCGCATAGTATATCCAAGCGACGATAAGTCCGAGTATCATAAGCCCGAACATCATAAGAGGTTGCCAATATGCAGAACCGAACGATAATTTTGTATATGTCATTTCGCCGGCATTCGAATATCCAATCGCATCGGCAAACGGTTTAACAATCGAAGATGGTAACAATCCAAAAATCACGCAGGCGATAGCGATTATCCACATAGGAAATACATATGCGAATCCGCCAGAACCTTTTACTTTTTTGTCTATATCGGGTGGCACCGGTCCAAAAAATGCCGAGTGCATAACTTTAATGAAACTCGCGAGTGTGAGTCCGCTACCGAACATCGCTATGATAAGAAAAATCGGTTGATGAGCCGTCACAAGTCCTTGATAAATCATCCACTTCGATGCAAAACCATTGAATGGCGGAACACCAGAAATCGCGAGAGAAAAAATAAGCATTGGCCAAAATACTCCCTTCATCTTTCTTCCGAGACCACCGAGTTTTTCGAGGTCAACCGTCCCTGTTTCCTTCTCGATTGCACCGGCGCCGAGAAATAATCCACCCTTATAGAAAGCATTATTCAACATATGAAACAATCCGCCAAGAATACCAACTGTTGTTCCTGTTGCAATGCCGAGAATCATATATCCCGCCTGACTAACAGCGTGATATGCCAAAAGTTTCTTCAAATCGTGTTGAAGCATAGCCATAAATACAGCCACAATTAGAGATACGGCTCCTATAATCATCATTGCGAGCCTTACGCCATCTCCGATTTTGAATATATTCCAGGATGCGATGGTGAATAAATAAATCCCCAATAACTTATCGAGCGACGCAGGAATAAATGAAATTGAGGATACAGGACCGCCCTCAGCAGCTGTTGGAACCCAGGAATGCAAAGGAAAAACTCCCGACTTTGCAAGGGCAGCCAATGCGATTAAAAAGTAAAGAACTATGTTTATAGTGTTTCCAAGATGTAAATTCAGTTCACTAAATACGAGCGTTCCCTGTGTAATCCAGATGTATGCGACAGCGAATAGCATTCCCGCCTCGGCGAGTCCGAGAATAACCAATGTCTTTGCTGCTGCGAATGCAGTCGTTTTGTTTTCGCCGAGAGCGATAAGCCCGAATAGAAATAATGTCGAAAGTTCCCAGAAAATCAAGAGTGTGAATAGGTCACCTGCGAGAAAGACAGCATTAGCGGATGCCAGTGTCCAAAGCGAAAGTCCGTAATACCAATTATTGTGCGATGCTCCCGAGCGGTATTTCATCGAATAAATCGAAATCAAGAACGCGAATATCCCAGTGAAGAAAATCATCAATGCACTTAATTTTGTGATTTTAAACATCATTATCGTGGATAAATTGCCCAAAGTTATTGTTCCAAGAAGAACATTTTCAGGATTGGAATTTAGAAATACCCAGCCGAGATAGACGCAATATGCAGATACGAGAAGCATCACGATTCTGCGGACTATATCGAGAAAGCCCTCAGCAGATTTTATCCTAACAAGAATCAGGCAAAGCAACCCTGCTAGTCCGGGTAAGTATATACTTTGCAATATTAATCTATCCATATTTAACTCCTCGAAGATATGTTTACGGTTTTACAATAATTTTGCATAAGGGTCCCAAGTAATTTTTCCGAGTTTTTTACGGATATCGAGAGTCTTCTCGACAGATAACTTCGTTAAATCATCCTCAGTTAAAATGTGTTTGGTTCCGAATTTATCCACCACGCCGACGCGCTCGGTGCAGCAGTAGCAAGGGTCGATTGATGCCGTTATCAATGCGACATCTGCGATATGTGCACCGGGGCAGGTCGCCTTGAATGTCGGTAAATTATTGAAGGTCGGTGCACGAACCTTATGTCGGACAGGATAATTACTGCCGTCTGAACGCATATAGTGGAAAACCTCTCCGCGAGGTGCTTCATAATGACCGCAGCCCTCGCCAGCAGGGATTTCCTTAACACCCGCATCGATTTCTCCATCGGGGATGTTCTCGATGCACCAGCGAATGATTTTAACAGACTCTAACATCTCTAAAATTCTACACGCTGCTTTTGCAAAAACATCGCCATCTTCAAGAACAATCGGTTTCCAGACACCTTTCTCGAAGGAAGGTCCATAAGCATCTACAGGCTCGTCACGACGAACATCGTGGTCCACACCGGAGGGTCGTGAAGTCGGTCCAATCGCAGCATATTCGATTGCATCCTCATAGGTAAGAACACCGATACCTTTAAGTCTTTTGTGAAAGACAGGGTCATCCGAAACAGCACCGAGAAACATATTCAATGCTTTTTCCGTTTCATTCATAGCGTTCATAGTAAAATCCATCGCCTCTTGTGAGAAATCCCTTCGCACACCACCAGCCTTGAACATAGCGTAATGATTGCGGTTTCCTGTAAGTTTTTCGAGTGAATCGAGGGTTAATTCGCGATATTTCCATGCCCACATAAATACAGTATTGTATCCTACGAAATGGCCAGCGAGCCCGAGCCAAAGCAGATGACTATGAATTCTTTCGAGTTCCCCGACAACTGGGCGAATATATTGCGCTCGAGGTGGCACTTTAATATCTAAAATATCCTCCATCGCGAGAACACAGGCATAAGGATGACTCGTTGAACAAATTCCGCAGATTCGCTCGATGAGGAACGGAACCTGGTCCCAGGTCAATCCCTGAGACAATTTCTCGATTCCTCTGTGATTCCACCCAATCCTGACATCAACATCGACGACAGTTTCGCCATCGACTTTCAGCGTGAAAAGTTCTGGCTCCTCCAGTAATGGATGAAATGGACCTATAGGTATGATTGTCTCTTTCATAATTTTTATTCTCCATTTTTTATTGTCAAATTCATCTTCATCGAACAATCAAAATTCTGTATCGCCGGTTTATTTTAAAGATTTACGACAGCATCATAGCAGATGTGTCGCATCGGGATTCGGCTCTTCTACATCCTGCGGATTGAATCCCTCGACATCTTTCTGCGGATAATCCGAGCGCAACGGATAAAGTCCCTCGGGCCAATCATCTGCCAGCAACAATTTTCTCGGGTCGGGATGTCCCTCGAATGTAACGCCGAAAAGTTCGGTTATTTCGCGCTCAATCCACTCAGCAGCCTTGAAAACCGCCCCCACAGATTTGGTAATTAAATCCGGACGAGGTGCGAGAGTTTTCAGATTGACCATCATCCTATCGTGGTCCTGATAGAAATGGTATATTATTTCCACTCCAGCTTGAGTATCGATTCCCGATGCTGTGCAAAGTCTGAATTTGAGGTCGTAGAAGATAATTCGCGCCGCTTCCTGAACATCGTTTCTATCGACAACCAAATAGATTCGTCGTTCTCTGGGTTGAGAAATATCCTTGATTAATTCGCCGAGTTTTTCCTTTAAAATTTCTATGTATTGTTTATCCGCCATTATTCCTCCCTATACTTTTGACTTTTTAAGATTATCTAAAAAACCGATTGCCTTGACGACCCCCGAAATCATAGCCTCGGGCTTTGGTGGACAACCTGGAACATAGACTATTATCGCATTCGGGTCGACCTCTTTGATTGCTCTATCGACAGGTCCTGCCATATTATAACTTCTGCGGAAAAAATTCCCCGACATAGCACAGGAGCCAATAGCAAGAACTACACAAGGTTTTGCCGCTTGAAGATAAAGTTCTTGAAGACGCGGTTTTATCTGTCTATTGACCATACCTGTTACCAGTAGAGCATCCGCATGACGGACACTTCCCACGAGAACTATTCCGAAACGTTCCGCATCGAACCTGGGTGTCAGTAAATCTAAAATTTCGATATCGCAATTATTGCAGGGAGAACAGGCAACATGATATACCCAAATCGACTTTTTTAATGAATTCAATCCGAGAGGCATTTTATATCTCCTTATAAATAATTTTAATATCCCAATGACATAAGAATTAATGAAATAAGGGCTAAAACTGTCATCGTAATCCAGAAAAATTTGACCGATTGGTCTATTCGCAGACGAGGATTAGTATTGCGAATTAGTGTGAATAGCACGATGAAAAGAGTATATTTCAATATAGCCCACAAAATTCCGAGACCGTGAATTTGGATACCGCCCCAGAAAAGTGTTATTATGAAAATAGGGGAGGTATATAGCAAAATTGCCTTAGTCAGTTTGAACGCTCCGAGAGCGGCGCCTGAATATTCCATAAATGCGCCGGCACCCAGTTCGGTTTCCGCCTCGGGAATATCGAATGGGACGAGCCCAAGTTTCGCCTGAAGACAAATCAACATCACGATGCAGCCGATTACTCCGGATACGGAATAGAGAATGGGACCATTGGCAGATTGATATTTTAAGATGTCGCCCAATCCAATGGAGCCCACCTTAAAAATGACTGTCGATAGGACAATGACGATTGGCAGTTCATATCCGATAAGCTGGTTTATTTCGCGTGATGCTCCAACGGATGAAAGTGGGTTTCCAGACGCCGATGCACCGAGAATTATCATAATCGATGGAATCGACATTATATACCATAGGACAATGAGGTCGCCGACGAAAGTATAGTTCCAGTTCATATTGACGACACCGAGCATAGTGGTGGCAACCGATGCAGCCGCAAGAGCGATTGCAGGGGCGAGAAGAAAAATCGTTGGATTCGCTGTATCGGGGATAGAAACCTCTTTAATCAATAATTTGAAAACATCGTAGAAATTCTGGAGTATCGGCGGACCTTTTCGCCATTGGACCTTAGCGGTGACTTTTCTGTCGAACCAAGCCGTCAGAAGTCCGACAACAGTAGCGAATAAAAACCCGGGAAATATCAAGTAGTAAAAAACAAACATAATTCCTCCTGTATCAGTTCAAAATGCAAAAATATCAATTAAATGAACCCATTCCAACGCAGTGCAATAATTCACTTTTATATTGTCGGTCAAAATATGGGAACTAAATTCTGTGCATACCTGGTTTTGCGATAATCCTCGCACCCCATTTTTTCATTTCGATAACTTCGTCCATCGTTACAAATTGCAAAGCACCCGATGTGCAAGTCGCGACGCAATTCGGAACGCCGTTTTCCTCGAGTTCGGAAATGCAAAGGTCACACTTGCTGACAACTCGCCTAACAAGATTTTCATTTATCGCTCCGAACGGACAAGCATAAGCACAACTCAAACAGCCTATACACAAAAATTTGTTGCGAACGATAACGCCATCCTCTCTGCGTTCTATAGCATCTCTCGGGCAGGCATCGAGACAGACAGGTTCTTCACATTGACGACAGTTGTATGGAAATGCCGCTATCTGCGATGCCTCTGCGTGAGATAAATTCTGCTGACCTGTATGAGAATAGAAACACGCCGACTCGCAACTTCTGCAGCCGATACACCTATCTATATCGAGAACAATTCGCTTTTTCTCGTAGGATTTGACATCTTTATCTACCTTTATTTCATCGATAGTTTCATTCATTTCACCCTCCAGTTAATCGAACTTAATGTTATTTATTATATAATCGCTGTAATTTACATTATTACAATATATTACAATACTTTATAATTTCGATATATCTGCTTCTATCGGAACAAAACCCGACGATTTACACCATCCTAAAACATCCCTGCCATTAGGCATATATGCCGGAATCATAACTACATCGTCGAATTGGTCCTCCTCGATAATAACATCGAATTCGCTTTTGCCTGCATCGGTTGAAACTGCGACTGAATCGCCATTGGATACGCCGATTTTCTCAGCCAAACCAGGACCTATAATCACAGAATTATCTTTATCTTTTGTCTGACGAATTACCCATTTGGCTTGTCTTGTGTAGCTGCCATCGCCGTGATGGTGAGGAGTGTGGTAGCCGATGGCGGTCAATTTACCGGTCTGGTTCTTCATTACATCGGGGGGTTCGGAAATAAACTGAAATTCCGCGAGATGTTTCTTGATTTCATCTATTTCCGCATCGGGGCGAATTCCTTCTGCTTCGAGTAATGATTTCAGTAAAACCATTTCTCCCGGATAATCCGGCGATGGAAATGGGTCGTCCATAGTTATCAATTTTTCCATCGGCGAGAGCAATGTCCCGTTTTTTTCGAACAAGTGTTTGCTCGCAAGCACTACATTTGCGTTTTTTACGATAGCGGTCGGCAGTGTAGCGGTAGCTGCTATGAATTTCATCGATTTTATTTTACTATATGTCTTCGGGAAAGCCTCGATAGGGTCACATTCGAGACAAATCAGCGACTCGACCTCGCCTGAATCGATTGCATCGAGAACTTCATTTATCGGACTGAATCCATAGGAATTGAGAATCCGAGAAATACCGCGAGCATTAGAACCTGTGGCGAAAGATGAAAATTTGAATTTTCCGATTTCTGCGAGTTTCTGCGCCCAGAAACCTACTCTCAGCGGTTCGGAAAATCTTCCCACACCAGGAGAAAATATAACAGCGGCGTTTTCGGTATTTTGCAAAATCGAAACCAATTTTTCGAATGCATCCTCATCCACACCCGTATTTTCGAGCGAATATTCCTCTCCTGCAAGTGCCTTAGCGAGGGATTCGACAACATCGGCAACATAACCTGGTTTTGAACGCAAGAACGACCAGGCGAACCGCGATGTGCGACTTCGACAGTTATCTATCACTGAGAGAAAATTTCTCCTACCCGCGAATCTTGCATCGTGCACAGGTTTCGAAATCGTGGGGTGGAGCGAAAAAATATCGCCGATGGCAAGGACAACATTCATATTAGGTAAATCTGCAAACGAGAAATCGTTTCGTAATTTCGCTGAAATGTCATCCTCAGGGAAAATCTGGGCGACGAACTTCGTTCCCCATTTCTGCCCGAGTTTTGCAGCAAGCAATGTTTCCTCGTTGGTTAAACTCCCAGAAAGTAGAATCGCCGTGCGAGATTTATCGACGGATGAAAGCGATTTTTTGAGCAAATCGAGTGCGAAATCTGTTTTGGCAAAATTTCCATCGACGAGATTGTATGCTACTCGCTGTTTATGTCGTGCGAGTTCGTTGCAGAAATTTCCCCGCGGGCAGATTCCTCCATCGCTGAAATACTTCGTTTTTATAACATTTTGAGAATCGTAATGGACGGAATCGAAAACACTTTCACCAAAAAGTCCGAAATAGTCTTGCATAGAGCAAAAGTGACATATGACCTTATGAATGTGCATAGTTCCTCGCTTTTTGAGTATGTGAAAAATTTATCAATGTATGAACCGAAAATATTGAACTCGATTTTTATTTGTCAAGAAAAATATAATATTTTTTTATATTATTCAAATGCGGTTCAGACTTAAAAATCTATAAGCGGAATGAGAATTATCGGTTTTACCGCTGCGACCAATTGCCCTTTTGGGTCTATTCTGAATAAGAAATCTACTATTACCGAGATTTCGATGAATATCCGAGAATTCGGTTATGCCTATGACACCTTGCCACTCTGCTCGAAATAGTTGTATGGTGATTTATAACAAATTATGGTCGAATTTCCAGTAGTGGAAATAGTAATCGTAGAACGATTTTGCGAGCCAAGCCCATGCTCCGCCGGAGCCACCGACTTCGGCGAGTATCACGACCACGACTTCTGGTTTTTCTGCGGGGGCGAATGAAACGAACCAAGCGTGGTCTGCTCCGTGTGGATTTTGAGCCGTCCCTGTTTTACCCGCAACAGTGATGTCGTCCATATGTGCGCCGTATCCTGTTGCCCATTCCTCATTGCAGACTCGAATCATACCCCTTACGGCGGTTTCTATTGCCTCTTTCGAGAATGGCAAATCGCCGCGCTTTTCTGGCAAAAATTCGAGTTTGTGTTTGAGTGGTGGTTGAATCGAACGAATTATTCTCGGCTTCCAAACTGTTCCACCATTAGCGATTGCAGAAGTGAATTGAGCAACTTGCAATGGTGTAGTTAAAATTTCTCCTTGTCCGATTACGAGATTGAGCACGACACCCGCTCCCCAACCTCGTCTGCCGTATCGATTATTATAATAATCTCTATCTGGCACTAGACCGGCAGCTTCGTGCGGAAGTTCTATACCTGTGGCTGTGCCGAAGAAACACTCATTAGAGTATTCAGCCCATTTGTCCAGCCCGAGCTTTGCACCTACCTGATAGAAATATATGTCGCAGGATTGGGCGATGGCTTCGAGCAAGTCGAGACTCCCGTGCCCCGAACGATTCCAGCAGAAATACCATCTATCGCCGTATTGCATCGCTCCCCAACAGGGATATTCCATATGCGAATATGCACTGGCGATATTTTCATCGACCGCAGCCGCCGCAGACATTATTTTCAATGGCGATGCAGGCGGATATGTCCCTTGATACCATCGACAGAGCATCGGATGTGTAGCGGGATTATTCAACATAGCCCAGACAGAATCGCTTATCGGCTTTGTGAAAATCGTGTTGTCGAAATCCGGAACAGAAACCGCTCCCAAAATTTCTCCATTGTTCGGATTCATCACGATAATCGCACCTTGTTCGATGTATTTACCGAGAATTTCGAGATATTTTTGGATATCCGTATCTATCGTCAGTGTTATATCGGCGCCATTTTGAGGAGGGATATCCTTTCGTTCGTTGACCGGACCTATGACTTCGCCGCTCGCACTGACCTCGAGAAATCTCGCTCCGTCTTTACCTCGCAAGATATTATCGAAATAGCGTTCCACACCTTGCTTGCCGACCATATCGCCCGCCTTGATGCCCTCCTTATATCGTTCGCGGAGCTCCGCGGCACTGACCTCGCCGACATATCCGATTATGTGCGGAGCGATAGCTCCCATCGGATATTTCCGCACCGGCTCGACCTGATATGTGATTCCAGGGTATTCCGTAGAATGTTCCTCTATTTCGCTGACGATTTTGAAACTAACTCTTCTTTTGAGTTTGACTGGCAAATATTGAACATCTTTGGTTTTCATATATTTTTCCCAGATATAATCGGGTGTGATATTTAAAAGTTTTGCGAGCCGTTGCACTACCGCACTGTCCTCGGGGAATTCGTATGGCATAAGGCAAATGGTGTATGTCGGAGCGTTATCCACGAGCAATTTGCCATTGCGGTCGAAGATTTTCCCTCTCGCAGATGGAACGGGAAGAACTCTTATGCGATTTTTCTCCGAGAGATTATAATAGTAGGAATGGAGAATCACTTGAAGATAGAACAATCTCGCCACTAAAAGTATCATTATGGCAGAAAAAATTATCAGAATGACTTTATGTTTTTCCTCAGCGAAAAATCGCTCTGTTATTTCGTAATCGTGCATAGTTTTCGTATCGAGAATTAATCTGACAATCAAATATAGAGATTATTCGGGGAAAAGCAATGCAATAAAAAAAGTGTTCCCATTCGATTTCAGTGATATTGTTTTTCGGCTGAGAAAACACGATTTTTTCCACCGAGTATGAAGAAATGAAATAAACCCACTAAAAAACCGATACCATAAGCGAAATGGATTGTTATGAATGCGATGGGAAGCGAGATTAAAATCGATAATTTTTTGCGCGAAATTACATTATATATGGTATTGACGAAAATGAGTGAAAGATATAGCGCGGCGATGAACAAAAAGAAAAACAATGCAGGTCTCCAGAAAATTCCGACAATTATCGATATGAATAGTGTGAGGACGAATGTCGATGGAACGAGGTGTCTCAGATGGACTGCTCCATAATGTTCGCCGAGCATAAATGTTCGCCACTTGGCGGCATTGAAATATTGCCTCCACAGTTGCTTAATATTTGGTCGGTTTCGGTAATAGACTTTCAATGATGGCTCGAACCAAAATTTTGCTCCACCGGCGAAACATCGTTGGTGAAATTCGTAATCCTGATTGCGAGTGAGCCGTTCGTCGATATAGCCGAATTTTTCGAAAAGTTCTTTTCGGTAGAGAGCAAGCATCGGATTGTCGAGCCATCCTGGTTTAGAACTCAATCTCGCTCGGACATTGCCGAGTCCGAAAAAAGATTCCATAGCGGCAGAGATGCCATAATCCCAGAATGTATCCAGACCGGAGCCGATAGTTAGAATTTTACCGCAAACGCCATCGGCATTTTTTTCGTGCAAAATTTTTACCGCTCTTTCGATGTGGTCTGGCTCGATTGTCGCGTGGGCAATCAAATGGAGAATTAAATCTCCACTGGCATTTTTGTAGCCGATATTGAGCGCTCTCGGTGTATCTCCACGAGGATTTTGCAAAATTTTCACAGCGATATCCGAGTTTCTGCTGAATTCCTCGGCGATATTCTCGGTATTATCCTCGGATGCGCTGTTGACGACGATGATTTCTAATAATCGGTGTGGGTATGTCTGAGCCTGAATAGATGCGAGACATTCGGGCAGAAATTTCTCCTCATTGCGAGCAGGAATGACGATACTAACAAGTTCCATCATTTTCCTCTATATCTGGAAGATTTTGTAGTGGATGTATTCTTCTTATGTTTATTATACTTTGATGAAGAATGCGAGTTTTTCCCCCTAAAACTTCTATATTTCGAACTCGATTTACTTTTAGATTTTTCTGTATCTGTGCTCTCTTTGTTCAGTCTATCGTCGATACCATCGCCGTTTCTATCGATGAAATAATCGTATTTGAGATAGGAGTTCGATTTTTGTGAACTTTTCGATTTTGTGGAAATGTTCGTGCTGTCCTCTTTCAGCGAATCGGATTTAGCAGAATCGGAAACCGTTTGCTCTCCCGCCCAGCAAATTCCTATCGCTATCGCTAACATTAATATTTTGATTATCGATTTCATAATATAATCCTCCTGAAATTTTCAAACTTCACGCAAATTTTCTCTTTCTAAATTGAGCCATAGGGGCTCGAAATTCCAAACCCCTATGGATAAATTATCGAGTTTCTATATTTCTGCAAGAACTTTTTGTATTCTATTTCGTCCTGTGTCTGCTTCCCGATTTCGATGAGTGCGAGCCGCTGCGATGTGAACCGGATGAAGTTCTATTGTTTGACCGCCTCGAATAGGATGTTGAATAATTGTGCTCACGGGTTCTATCGGTATAAGATGATGTTCTATACCGAGAAGTAGAATGGGAGCGGTTATAAGAACTCGATGATGATGTCGGTTTTTCTCGATGCCAATCGTCGCTGCTGGATGTGCGATAGGTGGTGCGATTTGTTCTGTATGTGGAACTCGATGTTGATGTAGTTCTGTATCGAGTAGTGCCGAATCCTCGTCTTCTGACGAAATCTGAACCCATATCGCGATAGGTGTATCTTCTGTGAAGACGAACCGCTCTTCGATATACCCATCTTCCCTCGACATAGGTATATACGCAACCTGGGCAATAGTATGGATAATATTCATATCGATACCAACCATCGGGGCTGTAATAGATTCTGATAATTCTTCTCCAACAGGGGGGCCATTCCCAATAGGGAAGTAACCACCAATCTATCTCGCAGCAACAGTCATAGCAGTCGTAATCCCAGGGATACCAGTAGTCGAAACCGACAAAGACTATCCCCCCGCAGCAGCAACAAGGGTCGGCTGATACCGGATTAGCCAAGAAGAATGTCGCTAATGCCAACCCGATAAGTGCTATGCTCGAATAATTCCTAAACATTTTATTACCTCCTTCTATTTTTGAACATTATTTCTTGCGACCGACTTTGATAGAACATTTTCTACTAATTTGTTTGCCTTTATAAAGAAACGAAATGTTGTGGTCGTTATTTACTATGAGTTCTGGATTTCCTCTATCTGTTTGGTATGCCCAATCGAATAAGATATAGTCGTAATCGAGATTCGTTATTCTGATATGTGCGAAATGGTTGTCCGCTGTCCACACGAGATATGAATAGTTCTCGTAAAGATTTACCGAGCCGCCAGAAATCCATCCATCCTCGGGTGCCCAATCCACATCCGAAAGTTCGTTCGTGTGCCCATAAATCAGAAGGTCAGTCGACGAGTTAGCAGCTTGCATATAATATTGTCCTGTTTCATCGTCGTATCCGAAAAATACATCGGCGGAGGGGTCGTCGTAGGGGACAACCCAATACTCGGAGAAGTCGTATCCTGCATCGTCGGGGTATTCTTCGACAATATAGACTCTTTCGCAGTAACCTTCGGGGCGAGGAGTATCGAACACGAGTTCATCGGAGAGGTCGCTTTCGTTTCCCCAAATATCGTAAGCGGAGACAGCATAATAATATGTCTGTCCGTTTTCCACATCCCAATCGACAAAATATGCCGATGGCGTTTCGGCGATGAGATAGTAATAGCCTGTTTCGGAATATCCTCGCCATACGCGATAGCCATCGAGGTCGTATACACTTACAGGATTCCAGTAGAGTCTAACGCATTCGTCACCGGTAACGGAATAGACTCCATCGGGGGTCGGAGGAGCACAATAATCATCGTAGTAATAATCATCGTAGCAATCATAGCAGTGGTTCGAATGCCAGGTGGGTGTATCGCAGCCGATTAATAGAAATGATATGGCTATCGCAATCATCCCTGTGCAAATTATGATTCTCATTTTTTGCCTCCTTCATTTTCACTATTGATATAGCAATAGTTATGCCATTTTTTTAACTATCGGAATGACAAATAGTTGCAATATCGCGCTTAAATGAAGTCGGCGTGATTGAACAAAAATTGTGCGGCTATCTGATGAGCGGAATGTTTATATATATTACTAATATATTATAATGCAAATAATTAACATTATGTTATGATATATAACATACTGTTATTATCATAATTCATTGCAATGTAATATGATATATTATTTATAATTTTATTTTTTTAAAACTCGCCCTTTAATTTTATTTAAATCGCGATGGAAAGCGATTGTGTCGAATTTTTATTTAGATTTTGTGCGAGTTCGTCTCGAGGTATTTTGAGTTTTAGTTGATTTCGCTTTCGTTGTGCGCTTTCTTGAGGATGTTGTGCGTTTCCTTGTTGTCGAAGCGGATTTTTTTCTTTTCGTGGAATTGAGTTCATCCAAAATCTCTTTTTCTGCGCGAATCCAATCCTCGAAATCGTGTCCGTGAACATAGCCTCTTTCGGCAAAGTAGAAATAGGCTCTTTCGGCGATTTTACGCTCGATTTCTTCCTTTTTCACATCGCACCTCCCATTTGATTATTGAAGCAATTTTATAAAATATAAATTTTTATGCAAATGAAAATTATTTTAAGTATTTGTCAAGAAAAATAATTTAACAAATGGTTAATTTTAGGGATTTTAATTATCGGATTTCATTCTTTATTATCGCTAATTGTAATGTGTAATTATTTATCAATAAAAAAAGGGTGCTACTGCACCCTCGTTTGTTTTCTGAGAACGGAACAGTGCGAAGGATATTAGAGCTCCATAGAAAGGAGGTGATCCAGCCCCACGTTCCCGTAGGGCTACCTTGTTATGACTTCGCCCCAGTCACCAGTCCCACCTTAGTTAGTGGCTGTCCCGAAGGCAACACTCACCAACTTCAGGTGTTACCGGCTTCCATGGCGTGACAGGCGGTGTGTACAAGGCCCGGGAACGTATTCACCGCTGCCTGCTGATCAGCGATTACTAGCGATTCCAACTTCATGGAGTCGAGTTGCAGACTCCAATCCGAACTGAGGCAGACTTTTTGCGATTGGCTTCCCCTCGCGGGTTCGCTTCGCTCTGTATCTGCCATTGTAGCACGTGTGCAGCCCTGGGCATAAAGGCCATGCGGACTTGACGT
>CAYRNI010000047.1:0-14222 GCA_964425665.1 uncultured bacterium | reverse complement strand
TTCTCGAAGTGGAACACAAACTCTATCCCGAGGTTTTGCAATGGTTCGCTGAAAAACGGGTGAAAATTTCAGGAAGAAAAATTTTTATAATTTCATCCCATAACGAAGATTGAAAATTTCTTTAATATTTTCAGGATTTATTTTATATAAAACGAGTTTTTTCTTACCTTCAGAAAAATAATACATAAATGTATATTTTTTTGTTTCAAACACTTCGTATTTTTTAAGTTTTTCCAATATATCAGGTGGCACATCGAGTATGAGATATTTTATGTTATACTTTTCAACTAATTCAGTTAATTTTCGATTTTTTATCAGTTTTGCCATTTCAAAATCTCCGATACATCCATTTCTCGCGACGAAATACCTGTCAGAAAAATATGATATGAGCCCCGGATCATACATAAGTATTCTATCCTCTGTTGGGATGTTTTCGCGAATAAAATCTGCCATTTCGTATCTGTAAAACACCATTTCTTTTTTCTTTATGTATAGATGATAAAGTCCAAACTGTGCTAAAAATAGAAGAACAACGAATGTTAAAGTTAGATTGTAAAATATTTTGTTCATCTTTATTCCCGAGAACAAATATCCAATTAGAAAGGCTATAGTAATATCTTCGGGCACTCTATACCAGGTTGATGAAACGAGTTCTGATGGTGTTACAAACAAAAGAAATAAAAAATGCACCGCACAAAATATAAGAAACATAATCATATAATTTTCTAACTTAAAAGATTTTTTTCTGTATTTTTTTAAATAGAACAGAAACAATAAAGCCGATATAAATATTATAATTAATAACAAAAGTGCTTGAAGATTATTTAATCCGAGAACATACTTTACCCTTGTGATATAATAATTAACAAAGAAAGAATAGAATATTTTTATAGATGAAAGGAATGTATTTCCCTTTTTCAAAAACGCAGATACAGTTATTATTTTACCGAAATACAAATAATTGATAAGTAAATATGGTATAACAAATAATGCTGTTCCGATAGCAGAAAAAATTAGACTTTTTGTTACTTTTTTCAGATAACTTTTATGTTTTATAGCGAAATAAATGCCGTAAATTCCATAAACAATAGGAAATAAAAAAGTGTCGATTCTTGTAAGAAATGCTAATCCCATCGCTATGCCGAATATAAAAGATATTTTAGATGACATATATATTTTATTTCCCCACAAGTGCATCAGATACAAAAGAACTGCATATGCAAGAAGAGTCATATGACTTTCTATGAAACTGTGAAATAATGAAAATCCACGGAAGTTCAAAATTAATACTAAAAAAAATAGAAAGATTCCTAACGAAGTAAATTTGTTATCCTTCAAAATTTTATAAAATAAGATAATACTAACAATATTTATAAGCACCATAAAAAAATAGCAGAATTTCAAAAATGCGAGATTATCCTTGAATAAATATGCAAATGGTATTAACATTATTTGCCACAACGGATGGAATCCATTGGTTATTGTGATACCATCAAAAGTGAACTTTGCAAATTTCACAAAATTAAGGGCAATTTTAGGATAATATAATCCATCGTCTATAGCGGTGAAAGCTACTGCAATTCTTAACGGTCTAAAAATTATGGTGTATGATAAATATGAAAAATATGCTGCTAAAATAGCAATTAATGATTTATGCTTTAAAAGTTTCATTGCGTTTTAGAAATTTCAATAATACTTTCTGAAGAAAAGGGAGAATTTATGAAAAAGTCAAGTGCAATTTTAGTCGTTTTGGTTTTCGTCTCGGGGCTTTTCGGTAAGGCACTCACGCTGACACAGGCGAAATACAGAAATCCGCAACTGAAAAAATTTCTCTACCGCGCAAAGGGCGAAAAAAAGAAATGGGCAAAATTTTTACTCGAAGATATGCCCACAATCGATTTGATGACGCTCGATGCCGATTCGATGCTCGCCGATTTCGATGCACTCCAAAATGCTCTCGATTCCGTCCCGTGGGCTGACAGCGTTCCAAAAGAATTCTTTTACAGGTATGTCCTCCCCTATCGAGTTTCACAGGAGCCTCTCGAATACTTTCGTAAAAATCACTGGAAAGAATTGTGGGAGCGTGTGAAAGATTGCGAGGATATGAAATCTGCTGTCTATCGGCTGAACGAATGGGCTTACGAGGAGATGAAATACGAGCCGACATCCCGATGGGACCAGACCGCCGAGCAGACACTCGTCCGAGGAATCGGTAGATGCGAGGAGATGGCGATACTTTTCATCAAAGCCTGTCGTGCTATGGGTATTCCAGCAAGAGATGCCTACACGCCGTATTGGCCCTTCACGAATTCTAATCACGCTTGGGTCGAGGTCTGGACAGGCGATAGATGGCACTTTGTCGGCGGTGCCGAGATGACAACCCTCGACAACGGATGGTTCTATAAGGCTGTGCGAAGAGCCGCTATAATCAAGGGAATCGCGTGGGGAGAGCTCGATTCCGCCGATGTCCCCATATACTACGCCGACAATGGATTCACAATTTTGAATTTGACGCCGAACTATTCGGATACCACAGGGGTTTCGATATCTGTGTTCGATTCCAAAGGCGAACCTGTCGAAAGTGTCGATGTCTGGATTTCGGTATTTAATTTCTCGTCTCTGCGTCCTGTGGCACATCATTATACCGACGACCACGGAAAAACTCATTTCGTTCTCGGCAAGGCAGAACTGTTCGTATCCGCTGGCAAAGATTCCTTATGGGATTATACGATTCTGCCGATTTTCCCCGGAAACAAAACGACGAAAATCACACTACAACTTCGTAGAACGGATATTCCCGAT
The DNA here is from genome assembly GCA_964425665.1 of uncultured bacterium. GTDB lineage: Bacteria > UBP14 > UBA6098 > B30-G16 > B30-G16 > JAGGZE01. The sequence goes on along the minus strand of CAYRNI010000047.1, from coordinate 11,420 downwards.
ACTATGTTCTGGCTCAAAGTGGTCAAAGATGTAAGTGTTGAAAAGGACACATCGTATAAGCCTCCCGAAATCTCATACTGCCGACACGATTTGAAACAGGAGAAACTGACCGCCTGCTCGAAAGATTTGTTTCAGCACCTCCCAGATTCTACCGATGAGGCGAAATTCATCGATTGCATAAATAGAGCGAGGGGCAATAGAGAAAACTTGCTCGCTTTCTGGTCTGCTCATCCCGATGAACATCCCGATATATTGAAATTGTGGGAATCTATGTCCGATAAGGACATTTTGCTTATCGACTCGTCGGGTTGGGAAGTTCTGTGGGAACAAACGATGAATATGCGCAAAAAATTCGACGAGTTAAAATATCCCGATTCGCTTTTCTGGGATTATGTGGCGGACCCCAGAATACTATGGGAAGATTATACAAATTGGTATCCGCAGATATGGAAAAAGGTGAAAAAATTTGCGAAATATCCGTTCGGTAAAAGAATTGATAAAATCGAGAAAGTAGTCGAGAAGCTCGATACACTTGTCGATAAAAGTTATTTCGGCGGGATGATGAATCCTGTTCAGGTTTTGCGGGCGCGAACAGGCGGGAAAATCGAACGGCTCGGCGTTTTCGTCGCTATGATGCGCTCTTTCGGTATCCCCGCAAGAATCTCTTGGGATTACAAAGCGGCAGAATATTTCGACCCGAAATCGAGCGAATGGAAAAGATTCGAACTCGCCGGCAAAAAGGAACAAAAAGAGCGAAAAACAGGTGTCGTCCGAGCAATATTTAGAGACAATGGCGAACCGAAAACCGAACTCGATTACTACGACAATTTCTCGATTGTAAAAATCGAAGATGGAGCATTCAGCGATTTAACACCGCCGAATGAGGTTGTCGATTCTTTCATAGTATTCCGCGATATAGCGGTGGGGGATTACGCATTTCTAACCGGCTGGCGGAATGGCTACGGCGCTCCCTTCGTCAGGATAAAACCTTTCACTGTCGATGAAGGCACGACAGATGTCGAGGTTACTCTCGGCATTCCACCTGCGAATATGGTTGTTCCAGGAGATTTGGTTATTCGCAGATTTAAGGAACTCGGCGATGAAAAAATCAAGGATACACGAGGTAGATTGCTGAAAAAATCCGACTGGAAGAGCGGTAGAGTAATTGTAGCGTTTTTCGATACCGAGCACGAAAGTTCGCTTTCGACGGCGAAAAAACTCGCCGATGTCGAAGACATCCCGATGATTATTTTTGTCGAAACTACGAGCAAATCGAAGGCGAAGAGTTTCTGTCGTCAGGTCGGATTGAAAGGTCGCATTTTCTACGGCGATAAAACGAAGTTGAAGAAAATTTTGAAATTCCGTCAACTGCCATCGATTCTTTATCTGTCCGATGGAGATGCTCTCCTGTGGACGGAAGGATTGAATTTGAATATCGACAAATGCATCGAAGAACTGCATTGACACCCCTTCGGGTGTTTTCATCCACTTAGTTTTTATTCGGGTGAGTCGAATAGTCGGTAGGTTTCCGAAACCTGATGAAATCGGGCGAGAACTCTAATTCCACGCCGATTGTATCTAATTTTTCCGAATAATAAAATTGTATTTTGAATATGTTGGCATATATTTATCTTAAACAAACGGTTTTAATCGAGAAGTCCAAATGGCTCAAAATGTAAAGACATTACCTCAGGCAATCGAGGCTGAACGAACTGTTCTCGGTGCGATGATTTTATATCCCAATATAGCGGAGCGAGGACTCGAGATATTGAGCGAGGATATGTTCTATTTGAAATCGCATCAGATTATATTCAATAGAATTCAAGCGCTCGCAATCGATGGAAAATCTATCGATTTGGTCACGCTGAACGAAGCACTTTCATCCTATGGCGAGCTCGAGAAAGTAGGAGGGACGGAGTATATCGCTCAACTTGTCGATTCCGTGATAACTCCCGCTCATTTCGATGAACATGCTAAACTCGTCGAGGATAAAGCACTTCTGCGGAAAATCGTCGAACTTTGCACGAATGCGATAGATAAAGCATATACCGCTCCCGGCGATGTCAGAATGTTCGTGGATTCAATAGAGGCGGCATTCTACCGGATATCTGCATACAAATTGCGCGGAGATTTCGTCCCGATTCATTCCATCGTGAAGTCCGTCCACGAGGAGGTTAAAGAACTTCAGAAGGCGAAAAGACTCGTTACGGGAATATCTACTGGCTATTCCGACCTCGATAGCATATTGACAGGATTTCATCCATCGGACTATGTTGTCATCGCTGGAAGGACATCGTCGGGGAAGACTGCATTTGCTCTTTCTGTTGCGAGGAACATCGCTATTCGAGCAGATGAGGACAAACGAACAGGCGTAGCGATATTCAGCCTCGAGATGTCCCGTGAGCAGCTCGCCTTGCGACTTCTCGCATCGGAGGCAAAAATCAATGCCCAGAGAATGCGACAGGGTTTTCTCAAACGGGACGAAATAAATACGCTCGCCCTCAAGGTCGAAAGAGTGGCAAACGCACCTATATATATAGATGACACTCCCAATCTCACGGTTATGGAAATGCGCACCAAGGCGAGAAGATTATCCAGAAAAGTGGATATCGGTGTCGTCATAGTGGATTATTTGCAACTCGTCGCGCCATCTGGAAGGCGCTCGGACAATCGGCAGGAGGAGGTCGCTTCGGTTTCACGAGCTCTAAAAGCTCTCGCGAGAGAACTAAATGTCACGGTTATCGCGCTCGCTCAGCTTTCCCGCAAGGTCGAGGAATCGAGAGACCATCGTCCCCGACTCTCCCACCTGCGTGAATCGGGAGCAATCGAGCAGGATGCCGATGTCGTAATGCTTCTATATCGTCCGGAAATACACGGCGTCGAGCAGATTAGGTGGCGGAACGAAATGCTCGAGTCGAAAGGACTTGCTGAACTTATCATAGCAAAGCAAAGAAATGGACCACAAGGGAAAGCGATGTTCGTTTTCGATAAAGAGAGCATTTGTTTTGAACCCTATGTGCAAGGTGGAAGAGAATATGCTCCCGAGCAAGGCGAGCAGCCGATGCCCCCATCCGATTTCGCGGATGAAGATATGGGAGGAGTGTAGTTCTAATTGAAATGTTTCGAGGTTCATATATGAATAATGAAGAAATAAAACATCTCATCGAGAGTGAAGTTTCAGGAATTTTCACACGAGGGGAATTATCCGAACACGATGCGAAAATCGTGCAGAAGTGGATAGAAAAGTTTGTCGAATTGCACAAATCACAGGGGGAAGATGATGCGAGCGGTTGATTATGCGAGACGACTGTTCAAATATATCCCTATGGATAATCCTCCCGTGAAACTCGTTCCTATCCTCGAAAAGTTCAATGTCAGTCTGTATTTCGACGATTTCGAGGAAATAGATGGTATAACGATGAAATCGCCTAAATTGAGTATAATCGTAGTGAACAGAAATCTATCTATTCCGCGGCAGCGATTTACGATTGCACACGAGCTCGGTCATATAGTTATGCCACATAGAAGTGATTTCTATGTTTGCTCCTCGAAAAGGTGTAAAAATAAACTTATGGAGCGAGATGCGAATAGGTTCGCCGCAGAAATTTTAATGCCTCGACCGATGGTAGCAGAACTCTGGAAAAAATACGAATCGAACAAAGAGAATCGAATCGAGGCGATTGCAAAAATTATGAAAATTTCGACCTCCGCACTGCGAATCAGAATAAGAGAATTGGGATTAAAATGAAAATTTTGTTCGTTGTCATTGTAGGAAATATAAAAAACACTTGTCAAAATCTGCAAGAACATTATCATTCGCATAATTTATGAGGAAAATAAGAGTAGCGATAGATGGACCAGCAGGTGCGGGGAAGAGCACCGCTGCTAGAATGTTGGCGGAGCGTGTGGATTATAAGTATATCGATACGGGGGCGATGTATCGTGCATTGACGCTTCTCGCACTCGATTACGATGTTAAGTGGGACGATGAAATCGCTCTTGTCGAACTCTTTGATAAACATACTATCGAGCAGAGTGGTGCAATTACGCTGATTGATGGAATCGATGTCAGCACAAAAATTCGGACTAACAAGGTCAGCCGTGCGGTATCGATTGTATGTCGTCACGCTAAAGTGCGGGAGAGAATGGTCGGTTTGCAACGGCAACTCGCTCGAACAGGCGGTATTGTTATGGATGGCAGGGATATCGGGACAGTGGTTATTCCAGATGCCGAACTGAAAATTTTTCTTATTGCCACACTCGAGAGCAGGGCGAAAAGAAGGATGAAAGACCTCGAAAATATGGGCAAACCGCTTCCATTCGACGAGGTTTTGGCAAATATAAAGCATCGGGATAAATTAGATAGCACGAGAGCGATAGCACCGCTTAGAAAAGCCGACGACGCGATAGTCATCGATAATTCTGAACTCCCGATAGAAGAGGAAATCGATATGCTCGTGGCACTCGTTCGCGAAAGAGAACATTGGGAGTAATAGTATATTAAAATTTTTTAAAAAATTTCTTTGAAAATGATTTTTTATTTCTAACTTTTTGAATTATTCTGATATTTGGAAACTACTGATGATATTTTGATGCCGATATATGTTAAGGAATTTGAGATGATAAGATGCTCCTGTGGAGCACATATTCCAATATAGGAGGGATGTTTTAATGCAGGAAGTAAGTAAAACCCAAAAGCAAAAGATTGTTGTTTTGACGCCCAAAGAGGCAAGCGAAGATGGAAAAGTTATTCTCACTGAGGGGAATGTGGAAATTGTCGGTGAGAAAATCGTTCCTGAGGAAATCGAACGGGATAAGGAACTTTATTCGCGAAGTTCCACCGATTTGAAGGAAGGGAAGATTATCGATGGAACTGTTATTGCAGTTCAAGGAAACGATGTTATGGTCGATATCGGTTTCAAATCGGAGGGTATTCTTTCGAGAGATGAGTTCAGCGATGGAAAGGTTAGTGTTGGGGAAAATGTGAAGGTTTTTCTCGAAGCACTCGAAGATGAAAACGGGCAGGTCGTTATATCGAAGAAAAAAGCCGATTTCATTCAAGTTTGGGATTCCATCCGTGAAGCTTATGAGAACAAGAAATCTATCGAGGGTAAGATAAAGAAGCGAATCAAAGGTGGAATGGTTGTCGATTTGATGGGTGTCGATGCGTTCCTACCGGGTTCGCAAATCGCTCTTCGCCCTGTCCCCGATTTCGACGAATTAGTGGGGGAAACGATGGAATTTAGAGTTATAAAACTGAATAAAATGCGTAGAAATATCGTCGTTTCTCACAGGATTATTCTCGAGGAAAAGCGTGAATCTCAAAGACAAAGCCTTCTCGAAAAAATCACCGAGGGGGCAGTCATAGAAGGTGTTGTCAAAAACATCACCGATTTTGGTGTATTTATCGACCTCGGCGGTATGGATGGCTTGCTTCATATTACCGATATGTCCTGGACCAGAATAAATCACCCGTCAGAGATGGTAAAAATCAACGACAAAATCAATGTGAAAATACTGAAATACGATAGGGAGAAGCAAAGAATATCGCTCGGTTTGAAGCAACTCGTTCCATCACCTTGGGAAAATGTGGAGGAAAGATTCCCTGTTGGTTCAAAAATAAAAGGCAAAGTTGTCAATCTCACGAAATATGGTGCTTTCATCCGACTCGATGAGGGTGTCGAAGGACTCATCCATGTATCCGAGATGTCGTGGACGAAACATATAAATCATCCGTCGGAGATTCTCGAGGTCGGACAGGAGATAGAATGCGTTGTTCTCGATGTGGACAAAGAAAGCCACAAGATTTCACTCGGGCTGAAACAACTCGAACCCAATCCTTGGGAAGTCGCAGCAGAGAAATACCCGAAAGGAACTCGTGTATCTGGTGTCGTGCGAAATCTGACGGCATTCGGTGCTTTTGTCGAAATCGAGGAAGGTATCGAGGGATTGATACATATCTCGGATATCTCGTGGACAAGACGAGTGAACCATCCCAGCGAGTTTTTCAAACGAGGGCAGAAAATCGAGGCGGTTGTGCTGGAAATCGACCCGGAAAATCACCGTATCGCTCTCGGCTACAAGCAGCTCGAGGAGGACCCCTGGCCAGAACTCAGCAAGAAATACAGCGACCACGCAGAAACCGAGGGTAAAATCATCCATATGACCGACCGTGGCGTTATCGTAGAACTTCCAGATGGTGTCGAGGGTTTCGTCCCAGTAACTCAACTTGGAAAACGCGTCGATAGACCGCAGGATGCTTTCAATGAGGGCGATATACTTCCTCTTAAAGTTATCGAGTTCGAGCCGGAGGACAGAAGGATAGTGCTTTCGGTCAATGCTTATTTCGAAAGCCGCGACCAGCAAGACCTCGAAAGGTATCTCGCCGCTCACCCGACAAAGACGATTCAACTCGGCGAGGTCGCCAAAGTGATGCGTTCCAAACCGAAAGACGAAGAATAAAAAAATTAGCGAGGTAGAATATGCCATATAGAACACATAGGACAGTGTTTAAGCGAATGAGACAAAATGCTCGTCGCCGCGAAAGAAATAGGATAATCCGCGGTTCAGTGAGGGCGGTGCTTCGTGCGATTAGAAGCAACAAATCTGTTGCGGGTGCTCTCGAATCGCTCGCGTGGAAATTCAAAGCGGATAGCGACGATGAAAAGTTAAAACTCGCCATCTCGAAGATGTATTCCACAATCGATAAAGCACACAAAAAAGGCGTTATCCACGCGAACAAGGCGGCACGGCATAAGTCTCAAATCGCTCGGTGGGCGAATTCGATTAATTCGTAAAAAATATATCGGTTTCCAATATTTATGCCGAATGGAAAAGGAAAAGGTTTGCTTATAGTTATTTCCTCGCCATCTGGAGGAGGAAAAACAACTGTATTCCGCGCTATATTGAAAAGACATCCGCAATACAGATATTCGATTTCTGCGACCACTCGCCCTATGAGAGAGAACGAGCGAGATGGCTACGATTACTTTTTTCTCACCGATGATGAGTTCGACAGGAAAATCGAGGCGGGAGAATTCGTGGAGTGGGCGTTCGTTCACAATTACAGATATGGGACATTAAAATCGTTTGTGGATGATGCACTTAAAAATGGCGATGTTATGATTTTCGATTTGGATGTTCAGGGAGCGGATTCTATGCAGAGGATATATCCACACGAATCTGTTCTCGTATTCCTTCTGCCGCCGAGTCGCGAGGAGTTGAAAAGAAGACTTCTCGCACGCAAAACAGATTCCATCGAGGTCATAAACCGAAGATTGAAAAACGCCGAAGACGAAATTAAAAGAATTCCACAATACGATTATCTCGTCATAAACGACGACCTGAACTTATGCATCGAAAAGGTCGATTCGATAATCACAGCGGAACTTTGCAGACCGCACCGTGTTCAACCTGTAGAGGGTTGGCTTTGAATTGCAACCTATAAAATTACCTCGCAAAAGTTTTGTTCTTGTAATAAGTTATGGGATAATATCTTAATTTTCAGTTAGTTTATAAAAATATCGAGGGAGAATTTATATGGGTTTGCCTAAGTTCTATCTGGCATCGCATTCGCCGAGAAGAAAAGAGATTTTGCAACGAGTCGGAATAGATTTCGAGATTGTGCCTCGAAGACCTGTCGATGAAACGATTACCTCGTATGACGAGCCGGCAAATTTTGCTGAGACGCTCGCTCGGAAAAAAGTGCAAAATGCGATTTTACAGGATGGAATTTCAGGGATAGTGCTCGGTTTCGATACCATTGTCTATATAGACGGTGAGATTTTGGGCAAGCCGAAAAATGAAACCGAAGCGAGAAATTATTTGAAAAAACTCTCTGGGAAATGGCATACGGTTTATACAGGTGTCGCGGCATTGGAGATTATATCAGGTGAAATATCATCGTCTGTCGAGCGGACGAATGTTCTTTTTTCGGAGCTGAGTGAGGATGAAATCGATGCCTATATCCGCTCAGGCGAGCCTATGGACAAGGCTGGGGCATACGGAATACAGGAACTCGGAGCGTTACTCGTCGAGAAAGTAGATGGTTGCTTTTACAATGTTGTGGGTCTTCCTCTTTTGTGCTTGACCGATGTATTAAAAATGTTTAATATAGATAGGATAGAATTTTTGCGGAGGGCAGATTGAGAGAATTGGGCGAATATCTTCGTCAGATGCGCGAAAGTCGTGGTGTTTCACTGGAAGAGGTCGCCGAAGCGACGAATGTGAACATCCGATATTTACAAGCTCTCGAGGATGGACAATACGATATTCTTCCGCCGGAGGTCTATGTCCGCGGATTCTTGCGAAGTTATGGCGAATATCTCGGTATCGACCCGGAGGAACTTTTTGCCCGCTATGATTCCGATAGACCGAAGCGAAAATCGAGATTCTTCGGGCAAAAACCGATGTCGAACACTCAGAACTTAACCTTATCGAAAACTGCTGATAGAACGCATCCAAAGACTAAAATCGATTTCGCGAGCGTATGGCAATCTATTAAGGCTGTTCCTGGGATTTTGTATGGATTTATCGCGCTTATCATAATCATCGGTTTCATTTTGATAATTTCGATGAACGGTGGCGAGTCTGCCCCCGAAACTGTTACTGAGGCTGTTCTCGGCGACACCACAATTCAGAAAGCGGCATCCGCACCGAGAGATGAGGATATATCGCAGGCGATTATAATCCCGATAGATAGCGTTAATGCGGCTCAAGCTCTGTCGGTTGCGGAATCGCTTACTTTCGAACTCAAAACGCGGGAGAAAATCCATCTGTATGTGGAACTCGACCACGAAAAGAAAGCATTTCAGGGATTTTTACGCCGTGGGCAGAAAAAGGTCTGGCGAGTGAAAAATTCGCTGTATCTCGAGGTTTCCAATCCATCGGCGTTGCGAATTTCGGTCAACGGTTTCGAGATTAAAGATTTTACTATCCGCTATCAGCAGGCTATCGAGATAAATCGGCAAAACATTCTTCAGTTGCTGTCCGAGGGTTATATTCCACCTCCTACTGGTGTTAGTTCGGCGTATGGTCAAAGAATCGAGAGTGCGAATGTGGATACTGTCAAAGGTCCGCCATCGGAAATACCGCGTAAGTTCCCGATTAAAACGCATCTTCAAGATGATACATCGTCGAATTCGGATACAGGGGCTCAAAGACCCAGCAAGCCGAAAATAAAGCCGCCAAAGACATCGAATAATAGGAAAAAAACAAATGTTCCAACGGAAGGAAGGCAATGATGTATAAGAATGCAAACTTATTAGTAATGGTTTTCATTTTGTTATGTGCGAGTTCACTCTATGCGGTCAGTTCATCGAGCGTATATTTCGTTCCCGGTGGATGTCTTCGATGTTGGGAATATAGTCTCGATATGAAATTTTCTGGAGATGCCATAGCACCACATTTTGCTATGAAATTCGACTGGTTCGAATTTTACATCGGTGCTGATTTTTCGGCTACTTCGGAAAATCTCACTGCCGATGCACAGAAGTTCAAAACAATCGATACATTTACATACCTTGCGGAGGTCGATTCATACTCGCTCGATTTATCTGTTTATTTTATCGAACCAGAAATCGGCACTCGGTTATATTTCACTCCCACAAAACAGACCAGTCCATATATCGATGTCGGTGCTTTCTGGGCGATTCCTATCGTGCATTCCAAATATAGCGAAAGTTTTACGCATTTCGATACCACTGGTGCGGTGACTTTCAGCCTCGATAATAGCACTGAGGGTAAGCCACAAGTTTATGTCAGCGGATTGTATCAACTGGGACTATCCGCAAATTTTGGACTGCACTATCGAGTTAATAACTACATAGCGTTTTACGGTGAATTCGGCGTGCGAGGACTTATTATGGGTTCGGATTTGAAATACGAATACGAATCACAAAGAATACGGGATACATTCACGGGCGAGGAACACAAGTGGAAAGGTTCTGGCGATTTCTGGGGGCTGAATGCTGGTGGTTCCGTGGGGATGCAAATCTATTTCTGATTTTTGTTTTTTGTGAAAAAAGATTTTTTCATCGGAAGAGTTAAATATCCTAACCCAGCATCCGCAAGAATTCTATTTATATTCAAGCGTGCATATGGGAAAAGCATCATTTGCAAACTTAAATCATCAAAGATTTTGAAATAGTTTTCATCGAATGGAATTTCCTTATATGAGAATTGAGCGGTTATCTCGATTTTCGATTTCAATAAAATCTTATTGCCCGATTTAATTTTTATATCATATACATTCGAACCGAAAGTATATTTTTCTATATTTTCAAAATACGATTTGATTTTTATCTCTATATTGACACTATCTTTGGAGGAATATTTCTTATTAAGGAATAATTCCGAGGATATTTTCGATATGAAAATTTCTTCGAGTTCCAATTGTTCTAAAAAATGTCTATATTGCTCGGGAGAAACCTTTTTCTGTGCTTCTTCAAGCGACTTTGAAGGAATATTTTTCCCATTCTTTTCCATAATCTTTGCCTATGAATTCCAAATTTAACTTTAAGTCTTTTTTATTAATCCAGTCGCTTAGTATATCCACTAAGAAAGAATTAAAACTTATGTTTCTTCTGTTTGCAAATTCTCCTAATTTTAGATGCAACTCCTTTGGTATCCTTATAACCAACCTATCGTCATTTTTGGGAAGCGGTGGGAAAAATCCTTTGCGGAAGGACAATAATAACCAGTTTTCCTTAGAATATCTCAGATTTTCTAAGGCTTCCTCGATAGTTTTACCATATGCTTCACAACCAGGTAGCTCCTCGATAGAAGCGATATACTCGCTATCGAATTTTTGAATAGTTATAGGATAATTAAAATTCATATATTTTTTGAGTTCTTTGGAATATTTTTTTTTGATTTTTTCCATTTCCTCTTTTTTTATTTTTCCCCTTGGCATAGACTCTCCTCACTTTTTGCAACTATCGACTATATCCTTGATTATTTTCGTTAAGTCGGTTCCAGTTCTTCTTAAATTACGATTAAATGGTGAATTTTGGTTTCGCAAATATACTGTTTTTGCCAATTTCTTTTTCTTCCCGTGAATTTTATGAATCGTTATGAAAATTCCCTCCACTGAAACATCGAACCTCAATATTGAACCCTCTGGTTCATCGTATTGAGCTCCTAAAAATTCGAATACCTTAATTAAGTATGAGAGTTCGAATTCTTTTGCCCTACAATCGCCAGTTAAAATATCCAAAATATACTTTGCTGCCTTACATATCCTATTGGGTATTTTTATCTCTGGGATTTTAAGTCCCATATCTACCTCAATTATAATTATTATTGGATTTATCGCAAGTATTTTTATTTTTAAATTTAGCAAATATAAATAATATGCAATATTTTCTTTTATAATTTTTTTATAAATATCTTTACTTTTCCAAAACTTATCGGTTCGAGTG
>CAYRNI010000046.1:4211-14473 GCA_964425665.1 uncultured bacterium | reverse complement strand
ATTTAATGACTTCTGCGAAATAGATGATATTTAAGCTCTTTGAGATGTGTTTTTACTCCCACCGGGAGAAGGTGGCTCCGATGCCAATCGGAGACGGATGAGGGTCTTTTCCGAAGGTATATAGAAACAATGCAATCCACGACTTGTCAAACAACGCAACCCACGACTTTAGTCGTGGGAAAAGAACCCTATCTCGTCCTGAAATAGATTTTGAGGTAAAAAATCAATAGTGATAAAAATAATTATTATTCAATAAGTTATGAAATTCAAAGAAAATATATTCGATTTTTTAAAGGAGATTATCTATGAAAAAATATTCGTCTCGTGTGCTTTCGTTTGGGCAATCTACGATAGATAGTATGACATCGCTCTGTTTTAAACATAACAGTTTAATGCTCGCTGCTGGAACGCCTGGTTTCGATGCATCCGAAAAACTAAAAGAACTCGCGAAAAAATATATAGATAAAGGACATAATCAATACACACTCAATCGCGGGTCGAAACGATTGCGAGAGGCGATTAGCGATGTCTGGCAAAGTTCTATCGGTAGAGAAATCGATGCCGAAAGCGAAATCACGATTACCTGCGGAGCCACAGAAGCACTTCTCTCTGTCGCGATGGCGGTAATCGACCCCGGCGACAAAGTTGTCGTATTCGAGCCGTTCTACGAGAATTTTAAGAATATAGTTCTGCTCTCGGGCGGCATACCCGTATTCGTTCCATTGATTCCACCGCTATGGGAACCCGATTGGACCGAACTCGAAAAATCTGCTGTCGGTGCAAAACTGTTGATTATCAATTCTCCGCACAATCCGACTGGCTCGGTTCTTTCTGATAAATCTCTCGAAAAAATTGCTAAAATCGCCATCGAGAACGATTTGTTCGTCCTATCCGATGAGACATATCGCTCGATGGTTTTCGATATCGAGGAGCCGAAATCGATTGCTTCACTACCGGGAATGGCTGAACGAACCGCCGTCATATCATCTTTTTCTAAAATTATGACAGCTACGGGTTGGCGGGTCGGTTTCTTTATCGCAGTGCCAAAATTCACCGAGCAAATACGCAAGGTTCACGATTTTACATCTATTTGTGCCCCTGCACCGTTTCAGGATGCCATCTCAGAATTTTTGCTATCGCAAGATTTTAAAAATTATTTTGCTCGACTGCTGAGCGATTACAGGGAAAAGCGAGATATTCTATGCGATGCACTCGATTACGCAGGATTTAATTTCTCGATACCTGCTGGTGCTTACTATGTGTTCGCCGATTTCTCACGAATTGAACCCGATTTCGACGATTACCAAATGGCGGAATACATAGCGAAAGATGTCGGCGTCTGTGCTGTTGGCGGAAGAGCATTCTTCGGAAATTTCAGAAACGGCTCGAAATATTTAAGATTTTCGTTCGCGAGGCATTTTGATGAAATAGAAAACGCCGCAGAAAAAATAAAACTATTAAAATTTAAGTAGGATTCATTTTTGGATAAAATCCCTTTGCAAAAATTTTTAATTTTGTTATTTTAATTAAATGATAAATCAGTTTATTCATCGAAGGCAAACGGAATTCGGTGCATTTTTAGCTATTTGTATCGGGATAGTATTTATTACGAGTTTTTATGCCGTTTCTTTATCGAATAACGGAAAGTCGAAACCGATAGCGATTTCGCATACGCATTCTGCTGTCAAAACCGATACTGTGGATGCCGGTGCGATTGCGAGAAATTTAAAGTTCAAAAAGGTAAATATAAACACAGCCGATATTTCCGATTTGATGAAGTTATCGGGCGTGGGAAGAACATTGGCTAAAAGAATTATACATTACAGGGAAAAAAATGGGCGGTTCAAAAGTATCGATGAACTGAAAAAAGTAAAAGGAGTCGGTGATAAAAAACTCGAAAAAATTCGCAAATTTATAGAATTATAGTTTATTTTTTCAAAAAACATTTTAATTTAATTTCTCTGGAATGGAAATGCGAAATTAAAAAAATATTCGAAAGGGGCAAATGATGCGCACGAGAAAAGGCTTAATGTTATTGGATGTTATAATCATTATTTTGGCGGTCGGAGTGATTGCGACACTGGTTCTACCACACCTGCGCACAGAAAAAAGTGTTAAAATACGCGACCTATGCCGAAAGCGGATGATTTTAATTTCCGATGCCGAGTTAAAATATTTCGAGACAGCTGGCGGAAAAATCCAACCCGAAAAGGAATCCACAGATTCCACAACCACCGCTGACACCACAAACACAAAAAATGCAAAAAACAACAAAAATGAAGAAAATGAAGAGGAACAATCGATTCCTCGTGTCTTTACAAAGAATTTCGACGAATTAAAAAAGATGGTGCCACAGGATAAACTCGATGATTTCAAACCTTATTGCCCTCTCGATGGCAGAGAATATATTATCATAGCGCGAGATTCTTTCTTCTACTCCATAAGTTGTCCCAATGGGCACGGGCAGATAATTATGGGAACACCGACCTGGGAAAATAAATAAACCGAGCCGAAATTATGGCAAAAAAATTTTTAGGGATTCAAATAGGAGAATACAGGATAATATGCGTCGAAGCAAGAGTTTCTGGCGGAGTAATAGTGAATAAAATCGCGACTGCTCCACTGATGGAAAATTCTGTGGTCAATGGTATAATCGCTCAGCCAGAAAATATTACCGAGATTTTGCAAAGCACTATCACGAAAATGGAAGTGACCACCGACGATGCGATAATCAATATTCCTTCTAATCTCGCTCAGATTAAATGTATTCCGACGGAACAGGACTATCTAAATCTTACAGAGGACCAATTGGAATGGGAACTATCGCACCATTTAAACGAACCCATAGAAAATTTAAATGTCTCACATTTTGTTCTTCCATCCACTACGGTTCTCGTTGCGGCTAAAAAAGAACCATTGATGAAAAGAGCCGAAATAGCGGAGAAAGTCGGTCTCAATGTGGTATCGCTTGACCCCGAACCTATCGCTATGTTCAATCTATTCTCCGTTATCGAGGGTGCAAAACCGAAGCGAAACTTGATTATCGCCAACATCGAGATACCATATTCCTATCTAATAATTTTTGCTAAGGGTGAGTTCTGGAACGGTCCTGCATTCTTCACTCCGCCGGAGATATTCGGTATCGGCGAGGGAAAACGGACCTGGCGAGAATTCACCGACGATATCATCGCTGCTTTCGATATGATTATCCATTCATATCAAAGATTCAATCCCGCATTTAATTTGGATGGAGTAATTTTTTCAGGAAGGAAATTAAAGGAAGATATCGAGCAAACAATTTCCAGCCGATTCAATGCTGATATTATAGATTTTGAAAAGATACTTAAAAGAAAAACAAAATTAAAATCCAAAAGGGCTAATATAGAACCGAGCGAAGCCGCTATCTCTATCGGTCTCGCTGCACACGGACAGGCATTTTTATAATTATGGCAAAAATTATCGACATAGGACTATACCATTCACCGGAAAAGCCGCCTGCTCAAATGCGAGCCACAAGTATGAGAAAAATCTACACCTCTCTTTTGATTGTTCTGCTTATCATCACAGCAGGAATCGCTCTTTTTTTCTACTTTTCGAGTAAGCAACAAGCCAACGCGGTATCTGAAACCCCTATAAAACCGATTATCAAACAGCTGACATTACCTGATAAAGTCGCGGAAAAACTTATAGAATGGGATAAATTCACGAATGCGATTTTACCATTGAATCCTAAAAAACTCGTTTCCGATGGTGAAATTAATTTCATCTCCGTATTTCAAACTTCGTCTGTGGCACAGGCAGAGAGTATCATTGCAAAAGTTTCGGCTATAGGAAGAATTATCCAGGTTATAGACACATCGACAACCGATGGCAAATTGAACATAGTGCTGCGTGGTAGAATCGTCAAAACGCATACTCAATTTCAACCTCAACCGGTGAAAAAATTTATGCGAACAACCGTTATGAATATGGTCGATTCGCTCGCTCAAAATCTCGGGCTAACTAATATAAATCGTCAGGTTATAGCGACGAATGAAAAAGTCGAAGGCGGAAATAGATTCAGATATAGAATGACTATGAACGGCTCTTATCAGCAATTCACAGCATTCGCAAGAAAAATTAAAGAACTCAAATATGCTATCGCTCCTTTTTCATATTTAATCTCCAAAGATACCACACAGGCGAATTTCGATATCGTATGGGGGCTTTACGATTATAATCCGCCGAAAGCCGATACCACAAAAGTAGCATCGAAAAACAAAAAGTAATCGATTATGAGAACGATGTTCAAAATCGGGGAATTTTTATCAATAGTTTTCGCCATATCTATCGTTATTGCCCAACCTTACGACCCTATCGAAAATCCGATTTTATTCGGCGATAATTTTGTAAATTCTTCCCCCGATGCAACAATACCGAATCCGGCGCTGCTTTCGAGTTTCGGCAAAAGTTGGCTATCGGCATCCTATGAAAAACTTTTTTGGGGATTCGGCGAATCGATTTATCGCGGCTCGATTTCCGCAAAATATTGTAGTTTCTACAATAGTGGTGCTTTCGATTTCTCTTCGCTTTCGGCGAATATCGAATCGAGATGGAAATTATCGCTCTCATACGGGAAAAAATTATCTAAGGATATTTCCGCGACCGATGCGATGAACCGAATGGGTTTATTCGCAGGTATTACCGCATCGCTTATTTCTCGCGGATATAATTCCAGCAATTTTGCTCTCGCTCAACCAGACCCATTATTTGCAGGAGAAAAATTCTCGAAAATCGCACCCGATATCGGAGTCGGCGTGGCATATCGGAAACACTGGGGCGAAATATATGGCGGAGCATATCATCTACTATTCCCAAATCTCGCACTCGGCGACGAACCAGATAGGTTATACCCTACAATTCAGTTCGGCATTCTCAAATCGATAAAAATATTCAATTTCCACCTCGGGATGCAATATTCGACTCGATATGGAAATTTTTGGCTCGACTTCGACCCCGTATTTGCATTCTCATTTCAGCCGATTCAAAAACTCGCGATTAGAACAATTATATCGGGTCATTCCGCCGGTATAAATTCGGAATATGCACCCGATTTCGCCCGCAATTTCGCTTTTTCTTATAAGATAACATTTCCGTTGGATGGAATATATATTCCGTCGCAGAAATTCGGTATGGAATATTTTTTCGCACCGCCGGAGCCGATTTTCCCCGATGTAGTTCCCGGAAAAATCATCATCAAAGGAAAACCGATTCCTGGTGAAACACTTTCTATCGCTCTGCCGATAAGGAACACGGGAAAATTCCGCACGCCAAAAATACCTGTGGCGATTAAATACGGGGATTCATCGATTACGATTTCTGCCGACCCGCTCAAGCCTGCCGAATCTGAAACGGTGTGGACAAAAATTCCCGTAAAATCCGCCGGCGATTTGGAAATCGCTGCAATCCTCAATCGGAAATCGCCAAAGAAATCTGCTGATGTTGTATTCGTCGAGAAAAATCCCGACGACGATTTCGCCGACACATCTGTTCACATTTTCGCTCCGCCCGACCCGAAAATCACGGTCGCAAAAAACGAACTTCATCTGATTCAAAAATTCTCCATCGCCGAGGATGAACCGATTATCCCGATTTTCTTTTTCGACGAAAACGACTCGACGCTCCATAACCGCTTCGACCACACGATATCGATAATCTCCGATAGGTTATCTAAAAATCCCGATGTAAAAATTAGTATCCGCGGTTATGTGGTCGATGGCGAGCAGGATGAACTGGCATATTCTCGTGCGAGAGCGGTGAGGAATGCACTGGTGTCGAAAAATCCTGCCATCGCATCGAGAATCGAGATTGCGAAGGATTATGATATTCATCACGAACGAGCCAAAAAGCAAAAATTTCAGGGGACGAAAGTCGGAAAGATATATACGCCGCAGGAAAACAGGCGAGCATCACTTATTGCGAGTATAATCGGTGAAAATAAGTTCGTGTATCCCTCATCGGAAATGCCATCGAAATCGCAAATCGACTCGATAACTTCGATACTCGAACGGAATCCCGATGTGATACTCGCCGTTCGTGCGCCGACAATCGAGCAAGCATTCAAATATAAGGAATTGCTGCTCGCGCAAATTCAGGGCGATTTCGATGATAGGATATTCTCTCAGGATGGAGCGAAAAACGGAGTGGAACTCGTTATTTCACCGGCGGGATTGATATATCGTCCGCCGCAGGTGGTTCAGCCCGCCGAGGGATACGAAATCGAAAAGGGCTGGGACAGAGCGCAAATTTCGGTCGGTCCGAATGCCGAAGTGCCGTTGAAAAATTCGCACATTTATATAACCGACGGACAGGATACAGTCGCGATGTTCGATGGCACAGAGGCAGCGTGGAATTGGAAATTGAAAAATTTTGAACTTCCGCCGCCAGGCTCGGAATTTTATACTTTCGGAGAAGTTGAGGATACTTTCGGCCAAGTCGCCAGAACGAAACCCGAGAAGCTCAGGGTGGTAGTTCAAAATATCAACGAGGTTCAGCAGCGGCTAATTCTTTTGCAGTTCGCATTTGCCGGCAAGCAAAGTGAATCCGAATACACGAATGCGAGAATGGAATATATCGCGCGGAAAGTTATCGAGCGGATAAAGTCAGGCGATGTGGATGTGATAGTCGCGGGACATACGGATACAATCGGCACATTTTCGGGGAACAAAAAACTATCGAAGCGTCGTGCAGACGAGCAACTCGCGATACTTCGCAAATATCTTCGGGCAATACTTTCATTCGACAGCGATTCGGCACTGGACAGTTGGATTCTAAAACACAACGCGAGAATTTTGGCGAAAGGTTTCGGAATGTCCCAACCGTTCAAAATAATCCGCCTCCAGCACGGAAAGGAAATACCTATCACAGTGGGGATAAATACTCTTCCCGAAGGTAGAATTAAAAATAGACGAGTCGAAATTCTTTTCATCCCGCATAAGAAAGTTCCGACTGAACCACAGGCGGATAACTCCGCCGCTACGCAGTGAGAATTGAAATCACTTCACATCCCACCAACTAAGAATCGGATTTCGGTTTGCGGCGACATCGTCGAGGCGGCGAACAGGTGTATCGTGCGGTGCGGATTTCAAAACATCAGGACTATTCTCGGCTTCGTTTCGGATTTGGACCATCGCATCGGCGAACGCATCGAGTGTCTCCTTCGGTTCGGTTTCTGTGGGTTCTATCATCAATGCCTCGTGGACAATCAGCGGGAAATAAATAGTGGGAGCGTGGAAACCTAAATCGAGTAATCTTTTAGCGACATCGAGAGTTTTAACACCGTATTTTTTCAAAAACTCGCCTGAAAGCACAAACTCGTGCATCGGAATGGATTTATATGGCAAATCGTAGTATTTTTCGAGTATTGCCCGCAGATAGTTCGAGTTCAGCAAGGCATCCTCGGATGTCCTTCTCAATCCATCGGCGCCAAGCGAAAGTAAGTAGGCATAGGCTTTAACCATAACACCGAACGCTCCCCAAAACGCCTGAACCTTCCCCAGCGATTTTGGACTCTCCATATCCAGTGAATATTTGCCATCTTTAAAAATAACCTTCGGCTTCGGTATAAATGGTTCGAGATGACTTTTCACCGCCACAGGACCGGCACCAGGACCGCCTCCGCCGTGAGGCGTGGAAAATGTCTTATGGAGATTGTAATGCAGAGCATCGACACCGAAATCGCCGGGGCGTGCGATACCGAGCAATGCATTCATATTCGCACCATCCATATAAAGTTGCGCACCGACGGAGTGAAGCATCTCGGCGACCTTTTTGATATCGCTTTCGAAAATGCCGAGAGTGTTCGGATTGGTGACCATCAATGCGGCGAGGTCCTCGTCGAGATGTTGTTCCAGTGCATTCAAATCTATTTTTCCATCGGAAGTGGATTTTATCTCGATAGGTTGCCATCCACTCATAACGATAGATGCAGGGTTCGTCCCGTGCGACGAATCGGGAATTATTACTTTCTTTCGCGGATTGCCCAAAGATTCGTGGTATCGTCGGATTATCATAAGCCCCGTGATTTCGCCGTGAGCTCCTGCAGCGGGTTGAAGAGTTATAGCATCGAGACCACCGATTTTGCACATCATCTCGCCGAGATTTTTCATAAGTTTCAATGCACCCTGAACATAATCATCGGGAGTAAGCGGGTGAATTTTAGTAAAACCTTCCTGCCCTGCGAGACGCTCGTTCAACTTCGGATTGTATTTCATAGTGCAGGAACCGAGCGGATATATGCTCTTGTCGAGATGATAATTTTTTACCGAAAGTTCCACAAAATGACGAACAACTTGCTGCTCGGCAAGCTGAGGTAATCTTAAATCCGATTTGCGAACCATACTATCGGGTAATATCTCTTTAGGTTCGTATTGTGGAACATCACTTTCTGGAAGTTTAACTCCTATTCTTCCTTTATTTTCGATTTCCCAGAGAAGTTTAGTCATTATAAAAACCTCCAATCGCGTTTTATAACACATCTATTTTTTAACCGTGAGGTAACTTTCATATTCCCCAGGTTTGTTGAGAACCTCTATTGCTTTCTGAACTGTCTCGTCGTTCTTCAGGTCGAAACGGTATCTCTCCTTTTCGCCCCAAATCGCCTGAATCAATTGTCTCTTGATTTCTCGTTTGATAAATTTTTTACTGCGCTGAAAATCGAGTTTTTCCTCGGCGGTCAGTCTATTTCTGAGATTCTCGACTATTTGCATAGTGGTATCGGAAATAGAATCTTCTCTTGCGACGGAATCGAGTTCCTCGAGAATCAATTCGGCACGAGATTTATATTCGAAATCCTTCTGCTTTATGAATTTCTTGAATTCAGCGAGCATATCATCCGTAACCTCGAAATCGGGCGATTTTAGTTTGCCCTTGTGCGTAGCGACATAATGAACAGCAAATTCAAAAAATAATCCCTTACTAACAAGGTCGAATTCGAGTTTTTTAAGTTTTCTCGGCTCGAACTTGACATCGGGAGCAATTCCACCGCCACCATACACTTTTCTTCCTCCCTTGGTATAGTAAAGCGGTTTTTCCTCCGTCGTATCCGTATCGGAAGGTGTCGTTTCGAAGTCCCACGGGTCTTCTTCATCGGGATTGTAATTCAATGTATCGCTTATAATCGAACTATTCTTACTCTTGAGATAATACTCCTTCTGGATACATCTTCCACTGGGAATATAATACTTCGCCGTGGTTATTTTGAGTGCAGTGCCATCAGCCATCGGACGAACAGATTGCACCAGCCCCTTTCCAAAACTTTGCATTCCAAGAACCACTCCTCTATCGTGGTCTTGAATAGCTCCTGTGACGATTTCCGACGCCGATGCACTCCCACCATTGATAAGAACAATCAATGGACCATCTGAAAAAACACCTTCGTTCTCGGTGTAATATTCTCTCGACTGATATTCCGTGCGCCCTTTCGTATAGACAACCAAAGCATCCGCACCTAAAAATTGGCTCGCGACAGATACAGCTTGCGACAGCAACCCACCAGGATTACTTCTCAAATCAAAAATAATTTTTTTAGCCCCTTGCTGTTGCAAGTCCAATAACGCATTTTTTACCTCGTCCCCAGCCTCCTGAGAAAATTGCGTAAGCCGAATATAGCCTATATCATCATCGACCATACCATAGTATGGAACGGGTTTTATCTCGATAATGTCTCTAACAATGGTAACATCGAAAGGTTTCGGTTCGCCCTCGCGTTGAATCGTAATAGTAACTTTTGTTCCAGGTTCTCCTCGAAGTTTAGCAACCGCTTCCTCAGTAGTTATTCCCTTCGTGGATTTACCCTCGATTTTGATAATTCTATCGCCTGCCTGTATCCCCATACGATAAGCAGGTGTGCCTTCGATAGGTGAAATAACAGTCAACCATTTATCCCTCAAACCAATCTGAATTCCAAGACCACCGAATTTTCCGCGCGTATCGACCTGTAATTCCTTATACTCCTTTGGTGTGAAAAATACGGTATGCGGGTCGAGTGTAGATGTCATTCCATCTATCGCACCCTTGATAAGTTTTCTATAATCGATAGGGTCCACATATTCGCTGTATATAGTGGTAATTACCTCATCCGCCAATCTGATTTGTCTATAAATGTTTGTCTTACCGGATGCGAAAATCACAGCAACAACGGCTATGAGAAACAATATTATTCCCATATAAAAAATTCGCTTTTTCATCAAAACCCCCTAATTATTTTATATAGAATAAGATAT
>CAYRNI010000046.1:0-4111 GCA_964425665.1 uncultured bacterium | reverse complement strand
ATATCAAGCCAGCATCATATATATCGGATGCCACATCCTTGTGCAACAATTCGATTAAATCCTATCTGTAAATAAAAATGTTGTAATAATCTCTAATTTTAATTGTTTTTTTGTCGAATAATCTCCCTATGCCTGTTTTTCCAAAAGAACTATCCTGTATTTTTTTGCCAATATAGTTCTTATGATATTTCTTAATTTCTCATAATCCTCCGGGGAAATCCTATTCTTCTTCAACGATATAGAAATACTTATAGCCAAAGAACTATTTCCGTGTTGTGAAGTTATATCAATCGTTCCGATTTTATTCTCGATATGTGTCGTTTTAGGAACATATACTATGTTATATTCAGATGGAACATTCACATTGTAGTCCTTAACGATTTTAACAGGAACACCGATATACATCGGGAACTTTCTACTCTCCTCGGAAATATCCGGCAATGGATATAAATTCAGCGGTGAATGAGGAAGCCAGAAAATAGCCATCGGGTCCTGAGTTATCAGAAAATCGGGAACTTCAAAAGAAAATTCCAATTTGGCTTTCCCCGAATTTGTATCGATTCCATCGAGTTTCGGATTTCCAACTATCTTTGCACCATCTGCCACATTGGACGCGACTTTTTGAAATTTTTGCTTCTTTTTGCTCATCTTCGCGTGCCTAAACATAAATCTTATCGCACTGGCGGTGTTATCGATAGCGGTGGTTGTTATGTTCCCACTCAATTTTCCATCGGAAGAAAGTGTTAAATCATATGTGTAAATACCTACATTGTCCTCAGGAGTCAAATCAGGTATTTTAGTCAAATTCGATTGCCCCGGCGAAATAATCAAAGATTTTTCGCCGTTCGCCGCGCCAAGATACCCTGCGGAAGCATATTCATCCATAGGATTCAAAAAGATTTTTTCACCATCCAAATCAGCCATTACGACAACCTTTGAGAATTGATGCACGGTGGGGAAATCCCAGATTTTCGCGCCGTTAGATTCTATAAGCGCAGGCTTAGCTTTAATCCCGGCGGCATTTAGCATTGCAATCAGTAGCACCGAGAGGTCTCGGCTATCACCATAGCCATTTTTAAACACCACAGCCGCATCGTTAGGACGATAGCCCACCCAATTTGGTTCAATATGTATCTTATTGAATTTTTCCTGAACATAGTATAATATATTCTCCAATGCCTCTCGCTTCGATTTATCCGCAGAGAGCGATTCCGCTAATGCTGCTATCTCATCATTGCCAACAGTATGAGGTAGAAACATCCCCGCTATATTTTCTATTTCGTCTGTCCAATTTCTGGATGCGCTATACAAAATCGTTGGGAACAGTTCGCGAAGTGGTGGCATATCGGATTCAAACCGAGCACCCTTATAATTTTCAATTGTCCAATTCGCAGTATTCCCGGCGATAACGGGCTTCGGCGCACCAGAAACAGCTTTATAGTGTATATTTTTTCCCGATAATGCAAAAAATACTTTTCTCGCCGGTTCTTCACCTACAAGAACATTTATCCCGCCGAATGGCACGGGCGCATCCTTATGCTTTTTGATTTTGTAGTGAACCTCTATAACTGAACTCTCGGCAAAGGCGGGCATAGAAATTACCATCTGCTTGACTTTCGTATATACCGTCGCACCGGAATATCCAGGGGCAATGATTTCGTTCACCTCGGTAGAGTCCACAGGAAAGACACCATCGGCATTTATAGTCCTTGCGCGAATCAATTCCACCTCGCTGTAATCGGGGGCGAACTTTATCTTAAAATTCGATAATTTTCTCTTCCCGCGATATGTATATGCCTTAGCGAGAAAATATCTCTCGGTCTCCGAACCAGATTGAGTAAGTTTAGTTATCGAACTATCGCAGATTATATAATACGAAGCATTTGGAAACTCGCTGTGAGGCGGCACAGAACCAATCAATTGTTTTAAATTTTCCGATACAACGGTGTCCGCAGAAAAATCGAATGCGAATACCAATGCACTCAACAAGACTGTAAGTAAAATAATCTTTCTCATATTTCCCCCTTAACTTCGATGAATTCTCATTATTTAATTTTAGCGATTCAAAAACAGCATCCCCTTCTCCGAATTTTGATAATCCGTATACGCCTTTCTGAATGCTGGATAATCTTTCAAAGGAACTTCTATATCTGTTAGTCGCAACGAAGACTTATATGTTACAACTTTACCTCGAATATCGTAATTCATCGAATATTTGAGGTATTTATTATTTAAATCTACATTGTCAGGGATACTCTTCGGTTTGTATTCTGCTGGAAGTTGTATAGTCTCCGTTATATCGCATCCCATAGCGAACTGAAATTCTATCGGATATTTTCTATCTTCGAGTTTCGTGTATTCCGAAATAGAACTGCTCAAAATATCGAATGTGTGTTGAGCACACGGTGCCGACAATAATAGATAATTACCTGCATCTATCGCAAAATCGGGAATTTCATATTTGACGGTTATTTTCGCGGACTCGGTAAGGTCTGTCGGTGAATCAGGCTCGAATTTCAAATCTATTAATTTCGCATTCGGGTCGATTTGATTTATCAATCTGCGGAAAAGCCTTTCTCTGTCCTCATCCTCAAGCATTTGCCGAATCTGACGAATAACCATATCGTAGACGCCGTGACCTGTTATAACAACTGTGCTCGTCAAATTTCCAGCATCGTCGATTCTCGAACGGGCGACAACATCACCTTTATTTATATCAGGACCTATTAGCGGAAAATACTTGAGGTCCTCGCCCTCTTCCGAAAGAACTAAATACCCTTTTTTGCTATAATATCCGGGAAGAGTATCGGCAAGGTCTACGGTTTCATCGAAAAAATGCTCCTTGCCATCCCTCGTGCGAACCATTGCTATCTGATGATTGAACTGATTCACTGCTACATCGTAAATTATATATCCCATAGGATTCGTCAGAACATTATAAGCATCGAAACCCGCCTCACGGAGCATAGCGACAGCAAGAGCAGCCTTATCTTTACACACACCGCTTCTCGCATCAAATGTTTCATTGACATCGTGAGGAGTAATTCCCTCCTTGTCTCCGAGTGAAAGCCCGATATATCTTACATCCTGAGCCACCCAAAGAGCAATGGCTTTAATCGAATCCATCTCTGTTTTACAAGTCTCCACGAGAGATTTAATCATCTTCGGGATTTCGGGGTTAGTTATTTTCATAGGTGGCTCCGTTACATCCCACGCTTTACGGGAAAGTTCTTTCCAAGTGACATTTGAAAACATCACAAGCGGAACAAATTTTGTTGGCGACGGCATACCGAATTCGGGAACAAACGATGGTGTGCTATCGGCTTCCCAAACGAGAACATTATAATCTTTCCAATCGTATTCCCTGAACTTAATCCAATGATTTTTATCGTTTAATACCTTATAATGGACTTTGTCCATTTTCGATTTAGGGATAAGATTCACCGAGCGATTTGTATGAATCGGTTCGCTGGATTGAAAACCAGCCATTCCATAAATAACACCATCGAAATATGGTTTCAGCATAGTGTATTTGTATGCGAGAACCACCGCATCCCCAGGATAAAGTTTCGGGAAATGAAGAGTTTTTTTGCGTAAATTTGTCCAATAAATATCCATCTCGCCTTCGGATGCCACCTGGTCGATAATTTCGCTGTCGGGAACAAACTCGATTGTGGAATCAGGATGAATAACGCCAGCGTATAGGATATCGACAGTCATCATCTGACTATCGTAGGATAAGTTTATTACGCTTTCATCTTTCAGCCCCTGAGGAGTTAAAGGCTTATCGAGAGAATATGAATACTGGGTTTGTGTTCCATCCTCATTGTATACGGTGCTGTCCACATTTTCGATGACGATACTATTCGCATCGGGATAGGTGAAAGCGTCGCCGGCATTGACTATTTTAGCCATAATTTCAGGAGGAACTTTTCTGAACTCAGGGCGAGCGAAACCAAAATGCGGACCCTCTTTGGGGGCGCAGCCGAAAAACAATGCCACTAATACTACTGCTGCGATGATTAAAATAATCTTTTTCATTTATCCTCCTAACAGATGTTATATTTCGTTCCAATATCTTTTCAAAGAATCGACGAGTTCATCGATATCG
>CAYRNI010000045.1:3809-14600 GCA_964425665.1 uncultured bacterium | reverse complement strand
ATGTCGTCTCGCTTTTGTCAAGTTCCTTTTATTTTTACTGGAAGGAGGGCGGAAATCCCCAAATTTAACATCGGGTTGATACCCGATTAACGGTGAGGAAAGACAGTTATTATTCTTCACTATCCGAACATTTCATTTTTGATTGGAGTTTTTCGGCACCTCGAAATCGCCGAAAAATATTTTTATCTGCGAATCGAGTTCGAAATTACACATCTCGTTTCGAGTGGAAACTGTCATCTTGTATGGAAAATCGCAATTCAACTCGTCGATATGTTTGAATTCCCATCTGACAATAACTGTCCCCGTGGTGCTTTTGCGATGATGCTCTAACCTTATGGGTCGAGGTTCATCCTCATCGGTGATATATAAATATCCCGAGAACGGCGACTCCTCATCGTTGTCCTCTTTGAGCGGCTTCACTAAAACTTTGATACAATCCTTGCCATCGATTTCCACTCGCTTCTTCTGAGATTTAAACGAATATCCTCTAAATCTTTTCGCCACAATCGAAAACGGATATAGGAAAAGGCGAGAGATGTTATCGAATGTATTCTGAGATATAATATCGTCGACATTTGCTGGCGACCAATTGCCATTTGTGGAGGAATATAGCGATGTTCTCTTAACCTGAAACTCGGATACTTTCCATATCTTTTTAGGATTGTATGAAAATTGCCACGAGGATATGACCATAATCGGCGTATCTATAACAGCGAATTGGATAGATGACTCGCCGAGCAACTTTGGTGATTGTCCGGAGTGAACATCTGGGATGAGACTTTTAATCAAAATGGACTTGATTTCATCCTGTTCTAAAGGTGTATCGTATGAATAGACGAGTCCTATTGCGAGTGCAATGAAAGTTAAGCAATGTGCGAAACGAAATTTAATTCTCATAAATTTATTTCATTTAGAATAGTTGCATACCGAACACATCTTTTAGAATAAAGAGAACACGGCCTATGAACAGCGATAGACGAGCCATAACGGTATATCCGAAAGTGGCGCCGAAACCGACCATCAAAAACCATATTCCGAGTTTAGCGACTCCGCCGAATGCTCCTTTATGTTCCTTAGAGAAGAAGAAATATAACAAACTCGAGAGCGTTCCGATGATGATTATAAGATTATATCCGATTCCCACGCCGGTGAAATTTATCGGCAGCAATGTTGCGTAAAGTTGTTGAAGAACTCCGCCTTGAATCACACGAGGCAATCCGAATCCTGCACCTGAGCCGACAGTAAAAGCCAGTGCATATCGGGACATCCAGGAGTATTTCGGTATAATCCTCGTAATCATCAACAAACCCATAAGGGCAGGAATAATGAGATGCCAATTTGCACCGAAATCGGTTTTCAGCGGTGTCCAGAACTGACCCACAACAGTTTGATTCCACCATAGAACTATCCAAAAACCCATACCGATTCCGACTGTGACATTCTCCGCTATTTTAAATAAGAAATTATCCTTCCACAAAAAAGTATATACAGAAAGCGTGAAGAAAAACGCTACCCATATCCACGGATTTGTGCTCAAATGCATATTAAAACCTCCTTGAGGATATTATCAGAGTTCACTGTTTTTTCTTTCTCGTCATAAGATAACCGATATTTCCGAGTATAATGAACAGAATAATAGCTATATGCGACCAGGATTGAGCCTCCATTCCGACCGATGCCAGCGATGGATGATGGATAAGTTGCTCGTATTCTGCGGCGCCTCGCAGACCACCCAAAAGCCCGATAAGTTGCCCCGCCTGAAGATACGGATATGAATCAGCAGCCATAACAGCGGTAATACCAGCAGCAATCTTTTCCTTGAATTGCACATAGGCATAATAAATCCAGGATACATATGCCCCACTTCCAGTTAGCGAAACGATGAGTGCAATATCATCGTAGTTATTTATCTTACTTGTCAGTGGGAGGTCCACAAGGCGAGTATTATAGTAGTCCGTTTGCCAGGTCCCCTTAAAGTCTTTACCCATACCCATTATGAGTAGTGAATAACCATATTTCCATCCCAGAAAAACATAATCGACACCGTATACTTTTTTATATTCTTGTGCGAGTTTTTCCAATCTCGGTTCTACAAGCCCGACACCTTGCGGGTTAAACACATTCGATACAACAACTTTCACATTTCGCTGAAAGCAATGTCTGACAATAGCCTCGAACATAGGCGTGAGTTCGGCATCTACCTGTGGGTCATAATCGCCCGATATGAAAACGACATCGGATGGCGAAAGATTTTCGATATAGTCGTAGATAGCTTTTGTCTCCGGCGAAACCTTGATAGGCAACCCCATTCTGAAGAAAAAAGGCAAAACGACCGCTAGTGTTATTACTAAATAAATTATTCTGCGGTCAAGTTTTTCAAGTTTTTCCCAAAAACTCATTTATATGCCCCCTTCATTTAGTAGTTATGAAAAATCACCGATAATATACCAAACACGCATAATCTATTCGTTGCCGAGATATGTTCTTTCTATCCCGAGAATAAGTTTTAATGTCATCAGCAGTGAACCGAGACCGACGCCGAGTGCAATCGCTCTTTTCGCTGCCATATTAGGGACATTGAGAATCCATTGTGTCATATCGTAAAACGATGGCAATCCCCAATGTGTCCAGAAGCTAAAATAATCGCCAATAGGAACGCGCCCGAGCATAACGATAGTCGCAGCAAGTAAAAGTGCAACAGCCTGAGATGAACGAGCCCTGAATGCTCTATAAGCCGCAGATGAGATATAAAATGCAAGCAGAGAAAAGACCGTAGAATTAATAGCTGCACAAACATTTAAATAAAGTTTCATATAGTAACTGTTTGTATCGGTGCCATCGATAAGAGCAACGACTATCATAATCAATACACCCAAAAGAGCGAGCACAGAGTATCCCCAGTTAGGTGCTTTTTTAACAACTTTCATTATATGAACACGGAAAAAACTAAAATATCCCAAAATAGCGGCGAAGATACCGATAGCGATACCCCATTTTATGTAAATATCGAAAGCAAACTCGGATGAGCGGGATGGAACGAAATATTGCAAAGCCATAATTACACCGCTTAAAAATACGATGATAATCGGTAATTGCTTTTTCCAGAACATAATATCCTCCTATAATAACGATAAATTATTCTCCAAGAACTTGAAACCAGTGTGCAATCCACCATAAACCTGATGTTGCGGCGATAACGCCACCGATGAGTATTATTATCTCTATTACCTTCAAGAAATCTTGCGCTTTAAGAGAACCTTTTTGCATAGGGTCATTAGACAAATATGCGGATGCAGCGTAAAGTTCCTCGCCGATAATCGTATAATCGCAAGCAGTAATGAAAAATGGTAATTGTGTCATATCATCGGTTCCTGCAACTTGAATAGCGCCTGTGGATGCTCCCGTTTCAGCGAGGATAAGTGATTCTGCGTAAAATTTCCCGATAAAGAAATTAGCAGCACTTTTCTCTCTAATCATAAGACCTGAAACAGCTGCTGCATAAGCAAATTGTTGTGCAGCAATATAATATATATTTTCCTCACGATAGAGATCTGGCCGACCCTCATCTATATAAGCATTCTTTACGGTCTCCTGTGCCACAATCATTATAATCGGGTCGTAGCAAGGCACTATAAGTTTACTTTGATATTCAGCACATTTTTTAGCAACACGCCCAAGTATAGTAATAGAAGCAAGTGTGGCAAGTTCCGAGATAACACCGAGTCCCGTAACATAGACAATAGGTTTACCCATTTCGGTCGCTCGTCCCAGTGCTTCATCTATGTGAACGATTCCAGCGATAGGGCGTATATAAAATTCCTTCCCCTTCTTCGCGTGATAAAAGAAGAACAATGCAACAACGACCAAAACGAGTGTCGCGATAAATACCACTACCTTATTCCAATTGAACCAATTCGATTTGGGAGCGATAGGTCCCATAGGTTCCGATGTATTTACCGCACCATCGGGACCAACAACTTGAACAAAATAGTAGAACTCCCCCTCAGGAAAAACTTTTTCGGGAAGTTCACTGAAAGCATCCACTATTTCTCGTGAATCCGCTCCGGATACTCCAATGAGCTTAAATGTTGAAGAATCTTTTGGGTCGGTGCCACGATATAAAAGATACTTATATGGAGGAATATCAATCGGAACAGTATTGAAACGAGTTGCATCGACTGTCATTTTCACACGAGATTCCGGATTTTTCAACTTTCCACCGCTTTTGCTGATTATCCAGCCTTCGAGCTCGTATTTCTTGCTCTCGATATTGTTGAAGTTGAGAACACCTGTCGCATCTTTGTCGACTTTTTTTATACCATCGAGCGTGAATTCTGGATATAGGGCTTTATCATCTGGATTCGCTATAATTTTATACTCGATTTTGAGGTCTTTTTCATTCCCCGGGAGTGAATACGATAATGTCAATATCTTTTGTGCTCCTTGTGGAATCGATGTGGTGTCTGTTATTTGGACAACTGTATCGCCATTTTGAGTATGCACCAGATAAAAGTTTTTGTCCGAGACATCTACGATTTTCGTATTTGGAATGATACTTCCAACAGTATATCCAACTGCGAGGGTTGGCGGATCCCAGCGAACAGCAATTTTTTTACCATTGTCATTTTCATAATCCTTCACCCTCAGATTTGGTGGAATAGGTGGCTCTTCAAATTTAGTTATAGTGGATTTGATAAGAGATGTTTTGGCACTCTGCCCGCTTTTATCGAAAACTTCTATATAGAAAGCATCATCAGGTTTCACATTGTCCAATGTTAAAAATTTCCAACTCGAATTTACAGTGCTAACTTTTTTCCCGTTCTCGCAAAGTGTATCGCTCATATCCGTTTTATAGATAACGAAAATCGAATCGTCGAAATACGATGTTAATCCTGCGACAGATGGGTCGTAGGCAAAATGCAAAACGAGTAGATGAGAACTCGTATCGAGTAGCGCGGAGGTTTTTGTAGGAGCAAATGGTGGTTCATCTTTCGGAATAGTCGAAATCGTATCGCTTTCCGCATAGACTTTTTTAATCGGCTTCTTAACCTGATAAAGCCTGATTTTATAAATATATTTCTTTCCTGCCTGTGTGCTTCTATCTGGGAATGCAAAATCCTCATATTTTACGGTATATCTCGCCTTTTCAGTAACAATCGATGTTATTTTCTTTCCATACTTTGCCAGAAGCGAGGGGTTTTCGCTCTCCGCGGAAACGATTCTATTTCCTTTTTTCACGAAATCGAACTCTTCGCTATTAGCGGAAATTTCGAGACCGACCTTGCCCTTCACAGGAATCGACATCCCTAATGCCGTGAATAATTCCGCTGTCGATGCCGATGGTTGAGGACGCCGTGCGATTTCCTCATCGGGAATAACCTGAAAAAATGTCCCATTGGCAAAATAGTTCGGAATCTCTGCGAGTTTCTCCGCGGGAGGCACTTCAAACTCGACCCTGACGATTTTCTCAGCTCCGAGTGCGATAAGTGAATCCAAATTGGTGGAATCCGGTTTCACGACTTGGATATCGAATATTCGGTCTGTTTTGCTTTTTTTCGGTATTAAATAATAACCCCAATCTGAAACATCATTTCTCTTTTCGTTCTCCCAAACGGGGGACATAGTTTTTAATTGTAATGGAGAAAGTAATTCAAAATCTTTGCCATCTTCGCTTCGATATATTTCATACAGGATTCCGGGCACAGTCTCGAAGTGTTTCCATTTTAAAATCAAATTGTTTCCTGCATCGCCTGGTATATCGGTTATGGATGGTGTTAATGGTTTTGGGGGATTTTGGGCAGAACAAGGAACGCCCAAAACGAGCCCCAGAAGTAAAAGAGAAAATATGGGATATTTCATTACGCCTCCTTTATTCTTCGAGCATTTCGAGATTGGCACGAGGCACGGTGGCTCTTGTGCCATCGCTAAACTCTATTTCACAAACACGAGCGAAAGTTTCACTTTCGAGTTGTTTAAGTTCTGCTGGCAAACCAACTATCTTCCCGATTTTACCGAAATATGGAACTCGTATAACACGGACGAGGGAGCCGATTTCTATCCCCTTCATTTCAGCCATCGCTTTTTCTTTGATTTCACTCGGTGGCTCATCCTGTTTGATTACAATTTCGGGACGAATGACACCCGCTCGAATTTGAGTAGCACCATTTATCGATGCATACTTACCATCGTATTTTTTCAGAAGTTCGAATGTCTTTTGTGCCATCGGAATATGCCCAAAACCCTCGGTAACTACCATTGTCAAATCGATGTCCTCGGAACCTGTAATAGCGACGCCGATGTCGTATCCGAGATATTCCGCTACATCGAGAGCCTCGATTCCTCCTGTGACAATTCCCTTAGCACCGACAGATTCAGCTTTCTTGATAGCATTGGCAGTAACCATTCCGCCACCGATTAATATATTATCTTTGCAACTCTCGTCGATTTTATCCTCGTCGAGAACACTATCCGGAGATTCCGCTAAAAACTTAACCCTTCCGAACCTCTCACCGCCGATTCCAAAAATCCCCTGAATGAATGACGCCCAAGTTTCGATGAGAACACCCTCCTCGGGGTATATCTCTTTCACCACGCCAGGTATATAAGCCTTGATTTCGAGAGGAACAGGTTCGGATCGTAAAACCGCTTGTCCTGTTATTTTTGAAACACTTTCTAAAGTTCCCTTGAAAGAGCTTTTAATCTGGGTTTTAAATAATCCGAATAAACCTTTGTTTTGAGCAATAACTTCACCTTTCTCGAATGTTTCGCCCACCTTTTTAAGCAAATATAGTTCGATGTCCTCTGGGTCGACCGATAGAATCCCCGCGATATTCTTGGTTTCAACACTACCAGGAAGAAAAGTGCGTGCAACAGTAGTTTCGGGTTCAACCTTATCGCCGACAGAAACTGTAATTTCGCCTTTTAGTGGAAGGATTCTTTGCTTCTGCACGAGTTCGAACTCGGTCACTTTTAAACCCGGTATATAAACATGCCCCATCGGTTTCCTCCTTTTGAAAAAAGCGAGTAATTTATTTTGATAAAATAAATTTTCTATTTTAGTATATGCAAGATTTTTTTACAAAAAAATAAACGATATATTTTATTGTTATTAGCCATTAAAGTTCTCCAGAAAATTTGAAAATAATTCTTCATAAGATATGAAGCACCTCCAATCGATTGGAATAGGTTCTCGCTGAACTCAACTATATATCCAAAACAGCGAGAAAATGGTGCAGGATTTCATTCCCACAAAAAATATAGCATTTTAATGATTTATTATTATACAGTTAAGATTTCTTCCTCTTTGTTTTTAAAGATTTCATCTATTTCTCGCGAGAATTTTTCAGTTAGTTCCTGAATTTTATCCTGGATTCTGTATGAATCATCCTCTGGGATTTCGCCGTCTTTTTGTTTCTGTTTTATCTCCTCGATGATTTCTCGCCTAATGTTACGGATAGCGATTTTACCATCCTCGGCGATAGACTTAGCCACCTTTACGAGTTCTTTCCTCCGCTCCTCGCTCAGCACAGGAATCGGAATTCTGACGACGGTGCCATCGGAGACAGGATTTAATCCGAGGTCGGATGAACGAATCGCACGTTCCACCGCAGAAACTGCTGTTTTATCCCAAGGATGAACTACTATCAATCTCGGTTCGGGCACAGAAATCGAAGCCAATTGGTTTATAGGTGTGGATGTTCCGTAGTATTCTACCTTAATGTTCTCTATCAATGTCGGTGATGCCTTCCCTGTCCTCAACCTCGCCAGCTGACTCGAAATCGACTCGATGGTCTTTTTCATCTTTTTTTCCGTGTCGGTAATCATCTTCTCCATAAAATTATCCCTCCTGTTTGATTCTGAATTATTAAATACCAAATCATCGAAAATTTTGCAAACGAAATTTTTTAATATCGTGTCTGCTCCGTAGGGAGCGGGAAGATAAAAGCGCCCGAAAGGTGTTTCTCCCTCGAGGGGAAGATTTAATATGAGGAGAAAATACATCTGTCAGCCTGGCGAATCAATCGCATAGAGGGTATATTTTGTTCGCGCCACAATCTTGCAACGGACAGCTTCAGTCGTCTGCACAAAGAAGATTGTGTATCTGAAATAGCGATGAATTAAAATTTATGGTAGGTTGAAAATATTTTTATTTTGAATTTCGCTGGCGATGCTTATAATAATTCTATGCAAAATCGCACTACAAATTACAGGCAATTTCTCGACCCTGTGGTTCTCGCAAAATTGGGCAATCTCGAATTGATTGCTCGGCTCGTAGTCGAGGGTTTCCTTGTTGGATTGCACAAGAGTCCGTATCACGGATTTTCGGTGGAGTTCGCCGAGTATAGGCAATATAATCCTGGCGACCCACCCAAAACTATCGACTGGAAAGTTTTCGCTCGGACAGATAGGTTCTATGTCAAGGAGTTCGAGGAGGAAACAAATTTGCGGTCGTATATACTGCTCGATAAAAGTGCATCGATGAAATTTTCCGCCGGGGGAAGAATATCCAAACTGGAATACGGGAAATTTTTTGCGGCGGCACTTTCATACTTAATGGTCAAGCAGAAAGATGCTGTCGGTCTATTGACATTCGACGAAAAGGTCGATACGCTCGTGCCTGCATCGATGACGAGGGTTCAATTGATGGAACTTCTAAAAATTTTAGATGCGACGGAGTGCTCGGGCAGAACTAAGGTAGATTCCACTTTCGCGGTGCTTGCCGAAAGGCTCAAACGACGCGGACTAATCATTTTGATTTCCGACCTTCTCGATGACCCCGATAGAATTATCGCTGCGGCTCGCCATTTCAGGCATAGAAAGAACGAGGTGATAATATTCCACATACTCGACCCGATAGAACTTTCCTTCGATTTCAAGAAAGAGTCGCACTTTGTGGATTTGGAGACCGGCAAAAAAATCCCGGTGCAGCCGTGGATGGTGCGAGATGAATACCGCAGGAAAGTCGGCGAGTTTTTCGATATACTGAAATATCGAAGTCAGGAACTCGGCGTCGATTACAATCTCATAACGACCGATAAACCGTTCGATGTGGCATTGATGTCATATCTTTACAAGCGCCAGATGCTTTGGTAAATATGTTGAAAAAAATCAAAATCGGCGATTTTATCATAGCGATTTGCGTTCTATTCCTCGGATTTCTTCCATTGGTAACAAGACCTAATTCGTCCGCCGAATCTTTTTCTATATATCTCGATGGCGAACAGATAGCCGATTTGCCCGCTGATGAAGATACCACATTTTCGCTCGATGCGCGGCTCGGGAAAATCTTAATCGAGATAAAAGATGGTCGAGCGAGAGTGGTAGAATCATCCTGCCCCGAAAAGATTTGTGTTCGCACAGGATTTATCGGCAAGGTCGGTCAATCGATTGCGTGCGTCCCGAATAAATTGCTGATTGTCGCAGAAGGAAAACAGAGACGAAGGGAATTCGATGGTATG
The DNA here is from genome assembly GCA_964425665.1 of uncultured bacterium. Lineage (GTDB taxonomy): Bacteria > UBP14 > UBA6098 > B30-G16 > B30-G16 > JAGGZE01. The sequence continues at coordinate 5,142 of CAYRNI010000045.1, read as the reverse complement.
CTCAAATAGGAAATTGGCTCGTTTTAGTTTGTATCTTGCGATAGCATTGTCGCTATGGGTCTTTGAGGAATTCATCCCGAGACCGATGCCCTGGCTCAAACCGGGATTTTCATATATCGCTATTTTACTCGCTATGCTCGAATTCGATGTAAAAACAGGTTTTGCAATCGGAATATTGCGGGTATTTCTCGGTGCGTCGATTCTGGGAAGACTTTTTTCCCCTTCGTTTATTTTGTCTCTATCTGGAACGATTGTTGCTCTCGTGGTTATGTCCGCTCTTATGTCGATTCGAGGGAAATTCGTATCGTTGATAGGAATCAGTATAGCGGGAGCATTTTCGCATCTCGCCACGCAAATACTCGTCGCCGGTGCGATTTTCTACAGAATCGATGCGGTGATTTGGCTTATGCCGATTTCCACAATCTGGGCGATTGTGGCGGGAGCAATCGTTGGAATTATCACCGAGCGAGTTTCATTATTGCGATTCCAAATGAAAAATTCGAGATTATAAATGCAAATCGCATCGAAATAAAAAACCCCGGTATCAACCGGGGCATTTTTTGGTTACTATAATGGGACATATAATTATACGACTATACGACCCCCTGGTCTATTAAGGCATCGGCAATTTCGATGAAGCCCGCTATGTTTGCATAATCGATATAGTTTTCGTCCAGTTGTAACGCAAAGCATAGAAACGAAACGGAAGAAATCGCTCGCATATACCGAAGGATTCTTTTTGATTATATTTAGCGAAAATGTTTATCCCTTCAAACATTTTTCCGTTTCTGCTCTATCGATATGTAATAACCGCGATTTAGCCGTTGCATTCCAGCAGTTTGTCGCATAGTTCATCCGGCGAAACAATAGTAATGTTATCACCCGCATCGGCAACGAGTTTTTTTGCTTCATCGATTAAGTCCTCCGGTGCGACAAGGAAAACTTTAATATTATACACATTGCAAGTGAAAAGGATATCCTTCGTGCTGATTGCCATATCTTGGAGCGGAATAACCTTATGGAGATAACCTATCACCGCAGAGATTTTATCTTCTTTTGTGATATGGTTAATGTTTTTACCGTGGTTATCCCAACCATTACTTACCGGAAGAGTTCCTATTCCTTTAATCGCCAATCTAGTTAGAACAAGAGGGTCTGTTCCCTCGAAATACGCAATTGTACCCATTTTTTCCTCCTATTTTTGAATTTTTTATTCCAAATTTTATTATTTATACGACACCTTGGTCAATCATAGCATCGGCGACTTTGATGAAGCCCGCGATGTTTGCTCCCTTAACATAATCGATATATCCGTCGGGTTCGGTTCCATATT
>CAYRNI010000045.1:0-3709 GCA_964425665.1 uncultured bacterium | reverse complement strand
GCGATGTTTGCTCCCTTAACATAATCGATATATCCGTCGGGTTCGGTTCCATATTCGACACACTGAGAATGAATTGCCTGCATTATCGAATGAAGTTTCGAATCGACTTCTTCGGCGGTCCAACCTATGTGCATCGCATTTTGTGTCATTTCGAGACCGCTAACGGATACACCACCGGCATTAGCTGCCTTACCAGGAGCATAAAGAATTTTATTTTTCTGAAAGATATCGATAGCTTCCAGCGTGCACGGCATATTTGCGCCTTCACAGACAGCGATTGTTCCGTTCTCTATTATATGTTCCGCATCTTCTTTATCGAGCTCGTTCTGAGTGGCGCATGGCAAGCAAACATCGACTTTAACTTCCCATGGGCGCTTGCCGGGGAAAAATTCTACTCCGAACTTTTCGGCATAATCTTTGACTCTATCTCTTCGGCTGGCGCGCATCTCGAGCATATAATCTATCTTCTCACCCTTGACACCATCGGGGTCGTAAATATAGCCATCGGGACCGGAAAGTGTTACAACCTTAGCACCGAGAGCAGTCGCTTTAGTAACAGCACCCCATGCGACATTACCGAAACCGGATACAGCCACAGTTTTACCAGCGAGTGACTCGCCTTTGGTTTTGAGCATTTCCTCGGTGAAATAGACGAGTCCATAACCCGTTGCCTCGGGACGAATCAAACTTCCACCCCAGTTCAAACCTTTACCTGTCAAAACTCCTGAAAATGTGTTGGTTAGTCTTTTATACTGTCCGAACAAATATCCGATTTCTCTTGCACCTACGCCGATGTCTCCTGCTGGAACATCGATGTTCGGTCCGATATATTTATAAAGCTCTGTCATAAAGGACTGGCAGAACTTCATAACTTCGTTGTCGGATTTTCCTCTAGGGTCGAAATCCGAACCACCTTTAGCTCCACAGATAGGAAGAGTAGTTAGTGCATTCTTGAAAATTTGCTCGAATGCAAGAAACTTAAGAACACCGAGTGTTACAGTAGGATGAAAACGCAGTCCACCCTTGTAAGGACCGATTGCATTCGTCATCTGAATTCTATAACCCCTGTTTATTTGGATTTCGCCTTTATCGTCCAGCCAAGGGACTTTGAACATAATCACTCTGTCGGGTTCAACTAATCGCTCGAGAATTTTATACTTCTCGTATTTAGGATTGGCATTAACGAAAGGCAAAATCGATTTGACAACTTCATAGACTGCCTGATGAAACTCCGGTTGAGCCGGATTCTTGGCTTTAACCTCATCCATAAAGGCATCCAGTTGGTAAGACATATCGTCCTCCTTTTAAATTTTGGCGTTCCACCATCTTTCACATAATTTAATAACGATTTGATAAACTAAATTTTTCACAAAATATTGTCAATCGAATAAATATATTTTTTAATATATTCTGTAAATACCTATGAATATTCTGTCCGAGAGCGTGGAGTTGATGCTCGAAATTAAAAATATCTTCGATATTTTATTTCGATATAATTTTTTTTATTTTTTGAAAAAATAGTTCGAGAAACTGTTCGATTTCGGGAATTTTTAAAATTTTTGCAATCGAAAGAACGACTACGAACCAAACGATAGCTGGCACTCCGAGTTGGATACTTCTCTGCCAGAACGAATGTTCACCGATAAGCGAATGAACTCCGATAGATGATACTTTCGTTATAGCGAATATGAGAATAGATGCTCCGAAAACTCGCAGAAACGATATTATTTGAGGTTTTATCGATAGAGTTCCCTTGCGATTCAGAAATATCAGCAATAAAATCGTATGGATTATCGATGAGAGTGATGTCGCCAGCGCCAATCCGCCGTGTTTCAGCGGTCCGATTAGAAGTAAATTTAGAGCGATATTTAACGCTACTACAATTGCCGAAAGTATCATAGGTGTTTTGGTGTCCTTTAATGCATAAAATCCCTGCATCAAGATTTTATTCGCACCGAATGCGAAAAGTCCGATAGCATAAAGTTTCAATGCGAATGCTGTCATCGGCGTGGATACCGTTCCCGAAAAACTACCTCTCTGAAACAGAAAACTGACGATTTCACTGCTCAATGACATTAGCAGTGCAGAAATCGGCAGCATTATGCCGAAAATAGTTCTAGTAGAAAATGACAGCATTTTTTCAAATTCGGGATAATTTGTTGCAGCTGCGAGGTCTGAAAGTTTCGGAAGAGTAGCTTGAGCCATCGCAACGCCTGCGAGTCCCATCGGGAGATATACCAATCTGTTCGCATAGGTCAACGCCGAGACACTCCCCTGCGGAAGAAATGAAGCCAAAAGCGTATCCACGACAAAATTTATCTCGATAACGGCAAGAGCCCCGAGAGCAGGAACTAATAATTTGCCGATTTCGATAACTCCATCTATTTTCCGCCTAATATCAGATTTAAATTTGAAACCGATTTTTTTCAAGAACGGAACTTGAACTATGAATTGAAGCATTCCACCCACAAGAACTCCACCCGCGACGATATACGCCTGAGTCTGTGGAGCAGCACCACGATAGAAATATAAGGTTACCAATGCTCCTGCAAGCCATCCGAGGTTCAAAAATGCCGGTGCAAGCGATGGCAGAAAAAATTTCTTGTGAGCGTTCAATATCGCCGATGCCCAAGTTGCAAAGGCGATAAAACCGACAAACGGATATAATAGTCTCAGAAGTCTAACTGTCAGGGCGAATTTTTCAGGTTGGTCGAGCCAGCCGTGAGCGAAAACCCACGCGAGATATGGTGCTGTCAACTCGCCTATGATTATTATAATTCCGACGGTAAGTCCGAGCATAACAGCCACAGATGATGCCAGAATGAATGCTTCATCGTCGTTGAACCGAACTCTTTCCTGAGAATATCTCGGCACGAGAACAACCAGCAACCCGCCCTCGCCGAATACTCTTCGTAGAAGATTGGGAAATCGGAATGCAGCAGAGAAAGCATCGGCTACCATACCAGTGCCGAAAAGCGCAGCCATCACGATTTCACGGAACAACCCTGCAAATCGACTACCTAATGTCCCGAGACTCGAAAAAAAAGCCCATTTAAGAACTTTATGTTGCTCTTTTCCCAATGCCATATTTTTCAAAAAAACCGACTTAATATTTTTCGCAAGACAATTTAATTGTTCAAGTTTCTCGAAAGCCGAATAGTTAAAATGGCGAGAAATCTCAAAGATTAACCCTTGAAATTTCTTTTTTTATCCATATTATTATTAATGGTGATAATGATGATAAATTTGCCGACAGATATTTGTAGAGACTCTATCTATCGATTATTCTATCGGCGAAAGAACATACATCGATATTTCTGTCTACGATGTTCTGGGGCAAAAGGTGAAAACACTCGTTAATAAAAAGCAAAGTGCCGGAAATTATAAAGTAAATTGGGATGCGACCGATAAAATTGGCGAATCACTTCCTTCTGGAATCTATTTCATTAAGATTAAAAATGGTGCTGAAAGGAAAGTAGCGAAAGTGATTTTTATGAAATGAGCCAAAAGTAGGATTTCCCCCTCCTGAAATTCTTGGGAGGGGGGTGAAAAATTGGGAGATATATTATGAAAAAGGCATTTTTTATTATATTATTTGCTTTCATAATAAATATTGTATTTGCCGATGGACCTGTTATAGATTTATTAGAACCAGATTCAATTGAAATTATGGATTTTTCAGATTATGAATTTATCGATATTTGGGTAA
>CAYRNI010000044.1:4967-14659 GCA_964425665.1 uncultured bacterium | reverse complement strand
CAATACGAGCATCTCATACGACTTATCGGTGGCTCGGTCGCGAGACAAATCGCTAATGCTCACACTTTATTCGATATACTGGTAGCTATCGTATTCTATCCAGTGTCGGGGAAGATAACGAGACTGTTTATGAAAATATTTCCTCAATCTGAAACTAATGAAGAATTCGGTCCCAAATATCTCGATAGTGCTACGCTTGAAAATCCGCACCTCGCGATGGGGCAGTCGACCAAAGAGATTATGCGTATAGGCGAGATAGTTCAAAAGATGTTCGACGATTGGGGAAAAGTATTCTTTTCGAACGACCCTGCTCTGCTGAAACAACTCGTCGCCGACGATGATAAGGTGGATGCTCTTCAGGAAGCCGTTACGGAATTTCTAACGAAAATGTCGATGGATGAGATAGATGAAGAGACCGCATCACTTTCTGTTGTTCTCGTCCAAATCGTATTCGAACTCGAACATATTGGCGATGTTATAAGCAAGGACCTCGCTACTCACGCAAAGAAGAAAATCGAAATTGGGTATTATTTTTCCGATGAAGGGTTCGAAGAAATTTTATCGTATCACAGCGATATTCGAAAAAATTTGAAATCTGTTCTCGATGCTATTCCTTTACGGGATACAAAACTCGCCGAGCAGGTGATTGCCGAGACGAAAAGACTTGTGGAAAAGGAGAGGGCATTGTATCGTAGTCATGTCAGAAGATTGCGTCAAGGATTGAAAGAAACGGAGGAAACGAGCACTATTCACATAGATATATTGAGTGACTTGAACAAGATAAATCTTCATATATCATACATAGCTTATGCTTTACTGGGGAAGATATGATGAATATTGGAATAATAATAATTACATTTTTTATGGGTTTGTTCGCTGGTTGGTTGATTTTTCATAGGAAACCTCGCGAGGTCGTGCAAAAGAACAACAATATGGACAATATTAACGAACTGGGCAGAGCGTTGGCACACGAAATTCGGAATCCACTGAATACGATAAAGATGAATATTCAACTTCTCGGTGAGGAATTAGGCGAGAACAAAAAATTTGAGCGAATCGAATCGGAACTATCTCGTCTCGATGGAATACTGAAAAGTTTTCTATATTACACCAAACTTCCGACGCCATCATTCGAAAGAATAGATATAAACGACATAATCAGAAATGTGGTCGAGATAATTCGTCCACGCTCGGAGAATGTTTCGATAGAGATGAAACTCGCACAAGGTCTACCGAAAATAAATGCAGATGGTGCGCTGCTATCGGAGGTTCTCCACAATTTGATTCAAAATGCACTCGATGCATCAGAAAGCGGCACTATTATTGTGGAATCGGGGAAACGAGGGAATAATGTATTCTTTGCGGTCTCCGACCAAGGAGAAGGAATTCCACCGCAGATGCTGGACAAAATTTTCAAACCATATTTTTCAACAAAAAAGAGCGGTGTCGGTATCGGTATGGCTGTGGTTAAAAAAATCGTAGAATCTCATAGCGGAAAAATCCAAGTCCAAAGCCGTGTCGGAAAAGGAACGAGAATAGTAGTTGAAATACCAAGACTTTAACATATGTTAAACATTTTCTATTTACTTTTAATTTTTTATATATAATATAATATATGAGAGGGGGAATTAATTTACATACCTGTAGCACAGCGCAAAAAGACACACCTTTATTTCAGAAGCAGGATGGCGCATCGAGACATAAACGATATAAAGAGGTGTCAAAAATGCTTCTGAAAGATAAAAGAAAAGGATTCACATTAGTCGAATTGATGGTCGTCGTCGTGATTATCGGGATTCTTGCTGCTATGGCGGTGGTTCGATTTAAATCGGCTCGGGAGAGGGTCAAAATTGCTCAGGCGAAACTGTGGGTCAATAGAATCGCCAAGGCTGTTGAGACTTTGGGTGCTGAGACAGGAGAATGGCCCGGACATACTCCCGCAGGATATATATGCTATTGGTATAAAAATGAAGTTTGGGATTTGAATTCTCCTCGAGCAGGAATAGTTCGGGATGACGATGAAGACCCATTCCCTGGCTGGGCTGGTCCTTATATGGAAACAGTGCCATTAGACCCGTGGGGAAATAAATACTTTATTGATACAGATTATTATCCTCCAGGAACACACAAATGGGCAGCGGTTGTCGGCTCGTTCGGTCCCAACGGCAGAGGTAGAAATGTCTACGATGATGATAACATCTATGTAATAATATCTACTGAGGAACTTCCCCCAGAGTATTATACAAGCCCCTGATTATCTACTTTCTAACAGTTTAAGTTTATTTTCTCTTATTATATACTTCGATTGCCTGCGCCAGTATTTTTATTGCTTTTCTCATCTTTTCTGCTTCGAGAACATAGGCGATGCGTATCTCCGAATTTCCTAGCCCTGGCGTTGCATAAAAACCTGGTCCAGGAGCAACCATCACGGTTTTGCCATCGACCGAAAAATCGGTCAACAAAAATCTTGCAAAATCCTCGACATCATCTATCGGCAGTTTTGCCATAATGTAAAATGCTCCCGCAGGTTTCTTGCATATAACTCCAGGAATTTTCATCAATTCCTCATAAGTAATATCTCGTCGCCGCTTGTATTCTGCCGTCATATTTTCAAAATAGTCGTCCGAAAGCTGCATAAGAACAGATTGCGCAGCATATTGCTCGATTGTCGGAGGGCAAAGTCGAGCCTGTCCCATTCTTATTGCCGAATCCATAACATCCTTATTTTTCGTAACGACCGCACCGATTCTCGCCCCGCAGGCAGAAAATCTTTTCGATATCGAATCCACTATTATCCCTCGCTCGGCAAGTTCCGGAATGTGCAAAATGCTCGTATGCTCGCCCTCGTAGACAAACTCGCGATAGACTTCATCCGAAATAACGAACAGGTCGTTTCTCTCGGCGATTTCCGCAATAGTTCGGATTTCCTGCTCAGTGAGAACAGTGCCAGTAGGATTGTTTGGCGAACATATAAATATCGCTCTCGTTCTATCGTTTATCTTAGATTCGATTACATCTTTCGGGGGAAGATGATAACCATTCTCGGGCTCGGTTCTGATTGGAATTAAATCGATATCGGTCACAACGGCGTAGCCATTGTAGTTGGTATAGAACGGCTCGAAAACGATTATATTATCGCCCGGGTCCGTAACGGCAAGCATCGCGAACATAACCGCCTCGCTTCCCCCTGTCGTTACGATAATTTCATCCGCATCGATATGTATATTATTCGCCCTGTAATATTTAGCCAGCCATTCTCGATATTCTGGAATTCCCTGCGAATTCCCATAAGCCAAAACCTTCGCTGGATAACTGTGAACCGCATTCCAAAATGACTGCGGTGTCTCTATATCCGGCTGACCGATATTGAGCGAGTAAATATCGATTCCTCTCTTACGAGCCGCGATTGCATAAGGAATAAGTTTCCTTATCGGCGATGCAGGCATATTTTTCGCCCTATCCGAGATATTCATTTGAGAACCTCCAAGTTGTTCAATCTTTTAAATATAATCTTTTATAAATAATTCGCAATTATAATTTATTAACTCACTTCATTATGGTTTCAGATGTGATAACTTTTTTTGTGGCAAGGAAAATTCTAAAAAACGCTCTAATAAACATTAGTTCCACGAGATACCGACATATGCTGCAAAACCTCTCGGTAAAATCGTTCCGCCTGGGCTGATTTCGTCGTCGTATATCACGAGTGGCTCATATTCGACCTTTTCGCCATCGTAGTATGAAGCCTCGCCGAAAATACCGATGTAGAATATCTGCACCTTCAATCCTGCTCCGAGCATATAGAAAGGTTTCCAGTAATTTCTACTTTTGCTGTATTCGACCTTGTAAAGAGATGTGGACGAAGTGTCCTTAAATGCGACTTTTGTTACGACGGTTGAAAAACCTAATCCTCCGCCAGCGATTAAAAATGCTCCTAAACCTGTGCCGACCTGCGATAAATCGATGTTCAGCCCCGGAGCGACATACACACCCGTGTATCCGATTTTTTGCGTTATCTTATCGATTTCGAGAAAAGAACTCGTCAAATAGGGAAGTTCGACCTCGGTCTCATTGACTCCGTTGTATCTTGCACCGACATCTATTCTGAAAGATTTTTTAGGATTGAAATTTACGGCGAATAAGAAGGAATTCCCAGTTTTACCATCGATTTGCTCCGCCTGAGATGCAAATTGACCAAGACCCGCCCGTATCCCAAAACTCTGCCCGAAACACAAACCGACCGCCGAAAGCATAATGATTATTTTGAAAATATGTTTCATACTTACTCGACCATCTCTTTCGATTTCGATAGTTCAAACTTTGCTATTCGCTCGATTTCCGAATATAACTTATCGAAAATATTTTTATACGAATCGTAATCCAATCCGATGGGGTCGTCGATTTCGCTGTGTTCATCACTTTCCGAACCGTATTCTGTTAGCAAAAAAGTCTTGTCTAAAATTTTTTCACCGAATCTCTTTTCGAGCCATCTCTTGTGTTCTTCCTCCATAACGAGAATAACATCGGCGTTATCAGCGGAAACAAAATCTATCTGCTGCGAGCGGTGAGATGAAATATCGATATGATTTTTTTCACAAACCCTTATAGCATAATCGCTCGGCGACGAGTTTCCGATATCGAGAGTCCCGAACGATTCGAACGAATAATTTTGCAATTCGTAATCCGCAAAAATCCTGCGTGCGATACCCTCAGCCATAGGACTTCTGCAAACATTCCCTGTGCAGAGAAATATTATTTGTTTTCCGCTACCGCTCATATCTAATAAAATTTACAGTGTTAAAGAATATACCGATATATTGCGAAAAATGGAATTTTTACCAAAATGCTAAATATTTTTCCTATCCTGTGCAATCGCCTCATCGAGCATCTCTAAAGCATCTATCGTTTCCCGAGCCTCCTGTTCAGATACTTTCGCTATCGCAAAACCTGCGTGAACCATTATCATATCTCCCACTTTAACATCGGGGAGGACCAATAGCGATGCTTTTTTCCGAACTCCGCCGTAATCTACCATTGCCGTATTACCATCGATAGAAATTACTTTTCCCGGTATCGCCAAACACATAATTTCCCCTCGGTTTATACTCAAAGGAAAGTTAAAATATTCGCAAAAGCTCACAAGGTTTTTCTTTAAATCGAATAAAAAAGGCGGCGTAATCGTTTATAACAACGAGATATATTGTCGTCTTAGCGGCTTATTCGATACTTCATTTTTCCTCGCCTAAGTCGTCGAGCCAATACGCATCGGGCTTCGCATCGAATACCATAATTCTACCCTCGTCGCTCCGATTTGCGGCTCGGTGATAGCGCAGGATAATATCGCCATCGGCTACAGCCATTATCTCGATTTTGCCTGTGAAGTGCGACATTATAAGCCTGACTCGTTTTGCCAATCCCGATGTCTGAGCAATCGCCTTTTGAAATATATCGTATGATTTGACAATCGGTATTGCGAAAGGCTTATTCCCTACTGTGGGTCGCACTTGAAATACATAATACGGTGTGTCCCCGATGAACGAGAGTTTTTTGAGAAGTTCGGCGAGAACATCAGGGTCGTCATTTATCCCTTTCAGTAAAGGTGTTTGATTCGACAGTATCGCACCGGCATCGAGCAGCAGATTCAAAGATTTAACCGCTTCCGCCGTCAATTCTCTGGGATGATTGAAATCTGTAATCACATAGATTTTTTTATCCGGCAATGAATACTCGTGTATCATCTCCAATAGCGTCGGGTCATCGAGTATGCGATAAGGATTCGATGCCGGTATTTTTGTCCCTATTCTTATTATTTTGATATGCTCTATTTTTCTCAATTCCGATATGATTTTTGTCAATTTGTGCGTGGAAAGAATCAATGGGTCGCCACCTGTGAGCAAGACATTCGTTATTTCCGAATGCTCCTTTATGTATGCTATATTCTCGGAGATATCCGGTGTAATTGTCTCTAAGTTATCTTTGAAAAATAATCTTTTTCTGAAACAAAATCGGCAAAATGTCCCGCAGACATTCACAGCCAAAAGAAGAGCTGTGTCGGGATATTTGTGTTGTATCCCTCGCAGTTTTGTGTATTGGTATTCCTCCGAGGCATCGACATTACCCCAAGGCTCCAACTCTTCTGTCGAAGGGATAACAATTTTACGAATAGGGTCGTTGGGGTCATCCCAGTTTATAAGGGAAAGATAGTAATCGTTTGTCCGAAATTTGTATTTTTCCTCTACTGGTTTTAGTTTTTTCAACTCCTCTTCGGACAGTTGAGGGACCTGCGAAAGTTCTCTTAGATAATGCACTGACATCGGTATCACCTCCTTCCCAAAAACAGTAAGTAATGCTTTTGTTGCCGCGTAAAAATGCGTTTATGGACAATCAGGGATTAAAAATATGGAGTGAAAAAACCCCGAAGCATCCTTATTTTATATATAATAAAATAAAATTTGAAGTCAAGATAATTTTCAAAAACTTGTCCGCTTTATGCACATTGTATCCGTGTAAAAGGGATTTAATTAGTGTGTCGAGGATGATTTGTAGCATTTACGCAATCCAATTGTTGTGGTTTTTCGGGGTTAAACATTTCAATATTCGATTAGACTTTCGATTTTTTCTTTCTTTCGGCTGGTTAGATGAATTCGGCTCGATTGTGTGCAATTATGTATCTTGATTAGCGAATTTCAGAACTGTGAGGTAAAGAGTTCAGCCAAAAATAAAAAATTTGCAACTTTATGAAAAAAATATATAATAAAAACTATGAAAAAAGTATTGTTCACATTTTTGCTAATATCTGCTTTTGCTACGGGTGCATTTTGTCAGTTCGGAAGAAACAAGGTTCAATACAGTTTGACAAATTGGTATTATGTTATCACTCCCGATTTTAGGATATATTACCCTGCTGGCTATGACAATTTGGTGGATTTTGCAAAAATCATTTTGGAGAAAAGTCTCGATAGACTGTCCAACGATTTTTCATATACACCACAGGATAGAATAAGTATTATAATTTACCCCACTCGTTTCGATTTTCAGGAGACAAATGTCAGTCCGACCATTTTGCCCGAAGGAGTCGGTGGATTCACCGAGATGCTAAAAAACCGAGTAGTTATTCCGTTCGATGGAAACTGGGAAAATTTTCGCCATGTTCTGAACCACGAACTAACACACGCATTCGAGTTCGAATTTTTATACGGTAATGCTCCTGCTGGTGTGCTTTCGCTGAACCGAGTATTTCATATCCCGCTATGGCTCGCCGAGGGCTCCGCAGAATTCGAGAGTCTAAATTGGGATACCGAATCCGATATGTATATGCGAGATGCTATTCTCAACGATTACATCGCTCCTCCCGACCAACTCGGCGGTTTTCTCGTGTATAAGGAAGGACAGTCGATGCTTTACTATATTGCCGAGCGATGGGGCAGGAAAAAAATCGGTGAAATTTTTGCGAAAGGCAGAATCGAAGTATCTACCGATAGAATTCTCAAATCCGCTCTCGGCATCGGGATGGACGATTTTTACAGAGATTGGAAACTTTGGGTTCGCCGAAGATATTTTCCGCAAATCGAGGGACATAATCTTCCAAAAGAGGTTGCAACTCAAATTACCGACCACGAAAAAACCGATGTGTATATGAACCTTCAACCCGTATATAATCCCGCAAAAGACCAAATCGCATATATATCCGACAAAAATGATTATATGGATATTTTTACCGTCGATGTTCCGACCGGGATTACGCATCGCATCGAGAAGGGGGAGCGCTCGGGAGAATCGCAATCTTTTCATCCGATGGACAGCAGGATGTCGATTTCCGCCGATGGAAAATATCTGATTCATTCGGTCAAATTAGGCTACTGTGATGGCATCGCAATAGTCGATATCAAACGCAAAAAACGAATTCGCACGCTCGAATTCGATACGCTCGGTATCCGCGAGATAAGTTCGCCATACATCCATAAGGGAAAAATCGTTTTTGCAGGACTTCACCGCGAGAGAAGAGATATTTTCATAACCGATACGCTCGGGAAAACACTCGAACCCATTACCGACGATATTTACGACGAGAACTATCCTGTTTTTTCTCCCGATGGCAAATATATCGCATTCTCATCCGATAGACCGCTCGGGGAAAGCGGCGCCACTAAAAAATTTCCCAAGAAATACGGTAAGTATAATATATTCACACTCGAACTTTCCAGTGGCAAAATTTCTCCGATAACGAAGGATGGAATGGGGAATAAATATCCATCGTTTTCGCCGGATGGTAGCAAAATAGCGTTCACATCTTCGAAAAATGGTGTAGCAAATATTTATGTCTCAGACATAGAAAGAGACACGATTTATGCACTAACCGACCTCGTGTGTGCAGCATACACACCGAGTTGGTCCGGCGATGGTAAGAAAATCGCATTTTCTGCTTTCTGGAATGGCGGGTGGGATATTTTTATTCTCGAAAACCCGAAGCCGATAGACCATAAATTGAAAAAATTTTCCACTGCCTTCGAAAAGATAGAACAAACAGAAACAAATATTACCGAAGATGCGAAAGGAGATACCTTATCGGTTCCAACTGTTCCGTTGGTTTCAGGGGAACTTTCTAAATACCGATTCGATAGTGAAGAGCGCGATAGTGCCGCTGCAAAAAAGTATCGTCCGCAGTTCTCCGCCGATTTGATGACAGCAAATTTCGGATACAGCAGTTATTACGGACTCGAGGGTTCGAGCATACTTATGCTTTCCGATGTTTTGGGCAATCATCAAATTTATCTCGCAACAGACCTATACCAAAATCTCGATAATTCCAATTTCTATCTCGCCTATGGGTATCTTCGCCATCGAACCGATTTCTATTTCGACGGTTTTCACTACAAAAATTATTTCTACGACAATCTCTATCGCTTGTTCTCCGACCGATATTATGGCGGGGATGTATATGCATTTTATCCATTCTCGCAGTTCTCTCGGGCAGAACTCGGCGTAGGTATGTTCGCTGTGGATAGATACTTTTACGACCCGCCTTACGACGATACTTACTCCGAAAATTTGACATCGAGTATCGCACTCGTATTCGACAATACCTTGTGGGGATACACAGGACCACTCGCTGGGGCGAGAAGACGGGTTCAACTCGAAGTGATACCGAAAGTCGGGAGAAATCCGCAAAGTTATTGGGCTGGCGAAATCGATTGGAGGCAATACTATCATTTCGGCAAAGGATATTCCTTCGCATTCAGGTTCTCGGGTGGATATTCCGAGGGCGAACATCCCAAGAAATATTATCTCGGTGGAATGAGCCAATGGCTCAATTACAGGGTCGCTCAGAACGATGTCTATTCGATTACCGATATATACATATCTCGGATGGTCGTTCCGCTTCGGGGATACGACTATTTCCAATTCGTGGGAAATTCTTATGCTCTGTGCAATTTGGAGTTCCGCTATCCATTTGTTCGCTATCTCGATTTGGGTTTTCCACCGATTACGATACGCGGTATCAACGGAGCGATTTTCACCGATTTCGGCGGCGTGGCATCGAAACCATATTCAAATTTTCAAGGTATGCGTGAGGGCAGATTGCGAGATTTGAAAATGGGGCTCGGCTTCGGGATGCGTTCGTGGATTTGGATGTTCGCATTCCACTACGATATCGCCTGGACAACCGATTTCGAACATATCTCGCCGAAACC
>CAYRNI010000044.1:0-4867 GCA_964425665.1 uncultured bacterium | reverse complement strand
CCGCTCTCGCTTTGCGTCGATAATCGACAATTTTACATCGATAACTTTTCGTATATATCTACAAAACGCTGATGTGCCTCGAATGCTATTTTGGGATGATTATCCAGCGGGAAAAAATCCGCATATTGAGCATCGTCGGATGGCGTTAGTTCCCCGCCGATAATTTCCATCTCGTAGCCGAAAAGCAGAACCATCTTATATTGAGGTGATGGCTGGCTATCGATACCGAGCAGTCTCTTAATTTTTCCTTGCAATCCTGTTTCTTCGAGCATCTCGCGGATTGCGCATTCTTCTGGTGTCTCGTCGATTTCCATAAACCCTCCCGAAAGCGAGTATTCGCCCTTGCACGGTTCGACCGCTCTTTTAACGAGCAAAATCTTATGCGGGTCATCAGGAGAGGGTATCACCAGCGCCGATGCAGGAATCGGGTTCTCGTATATAACCGCACCGCACCGATTACATCTCAATCTTTTTCTGCCCTCGTGGTCGATGAACCTTTCGAGACGAGCACCACAGTATGGACAATATTTCTTCTCCAAATATTTCACGATACCTCCAGCATTCGCTCGATTGCAACTCTCGCCCTATCAGCAACAGTTTCGGGAACATTCACTTTATACATATCTTGTTCCAATGCACGAGCGAGTTTTGCGAGAGTTATCAATTTCATATTCGAGCATATAGCACGAGTCGACATCGGATACACGGGAGTTTGTGGAAATTCATCACGCAGACGCTCTATCATACCGACCTCTGTCCCGATAACCACAGGCTCGCCCGGATGTTCCTTGACATATCGGAACATTCCGCCAGTAGAGAAAATCAAATCGGCGGCATCTTGAACATCAGGCGGACATTCAGGATGGGCGATTATCGTCGCATCGGGATGCTTTATCTTAGCAGAACGGACATCATCGAGCGTGAATCTGTCGTGGACATAGCAATTTCCATCCCAGCAGATTATATTATCTCGCCCTGTTTGGACTTTGGTATAGCGGCATAGGTTTTTGTCGGGTGTGAAAATAATTCCCTTATCCTTTGGGAACGACTCGACAACTTTTACCGAATTTGCGCTTGTGCATATAATATCGGAAACAGCCTTTACATTTGCCGATGAATTCACATAGGTGACTACCGCATAATCGGGATATTTACTTTTGAACGCGATAATATCTTCGGCGGCGGCAGATGCTGCAAGCGGACATCCCGCCTGAACCTCCGGAATCAAAACAGTTTTTCGAGGATTTAGTATCTTTGCGACCTCCGCCATAAACATCACTCCGCAGAATACGATTACGGGAGCATCGACCTCGCGTGCCTGCCGAGCGAGTGCGAGCGAATCCCCCTTAAAATCCGCAATACGCTGAATTTCTATCCGTTGGTAGTTGTGAGCGAGAATAACGGCATTCCGCTTTTCTTTCGCTACCGAAATTCTTTCTAAAAGTTCGCTCTCATCGAGCTTCGCATAGTCCCAAAGTTCCATTTTGCCTCCTATGGTATCGAGAATAATGAATACTCGATTAAATCAAAGTCAAGGAATTATGAAACATAGAATATAATCAGGAAATAACTTGACAAATTATATAATATATTTTTTTTGATAAGTTATATGAGGGAGGTTATACTATGAAGGCAAAAATTCATCCGAAATATTATATCGCGAAAGTGACCTGCGCTTGCGGGAATACCTGGTATGTGGGTTCTACGCAGAAAGAAATCCATGTGGAAATATGTTCGGCGTGTCATCCATTTTACACGGGGAAACAGAAACTATTAGATACCGCGGGTCGTGTGGAGAAGTTTAAGAAAAAATACGGAATCAAAAACTCCACTCGCGAAGCAATCAAAAAGGGCAAAAAATAATTTGCGAAAATTCTATTCGGGTTTTATTATCGAGGCGGGCGGTATGCCTGCCTTTTTTATTGTAAAATCGAATTTCAAGCGAATATGAATGTAAAACTTATAAACTACACAGCAAATCCTATTGAGACGGCATTTGTCGCCGCGAGAACCTGTTATAGCGGTGATGGTCCAGAAAAATTGTGGGAATTATCTATATCCGATGGTGAAAATAAAATTCCAGAAGAGAAGATGCACTCGCTGCTCGATAAAGTTATAGCATCGGGGCATCTTTCAGTTTTAGAACATATAAACTTTACATTTGCAATAGAGGGAATTTCGCGAGCGTGTTCGCATCAACTCGTTAGACACAGAATTGCCAATTTTTCGCAGCAATCTCAGAGATATGTTTCGATAAAGCGCGATGCTTTTGTGATTCCCTCGACTATAAAAGCCAATCGAGAGGCTCGAAAAATATTCGACGAACTTATCGACAGTGCGAAATCCGCCTACGACAAATTGGTCGAGTTGGGAATACCCAAGGAGGATGCTCGTTTTGTCATACCGAATGCGGCGAAAACGAACATAGTTATGACGATGAATTTCCGCGAACTGTATAATGTATGCCAGATAAGACTTTGCACCAGAGCTCAATGGGAAATCCGAACACTTTTCTGGAAAATCAAAGGTGAACTCGCAAAGGTGGAGGAACTTAAAGGATTGGCAGATTATCTTCAGCCGAAATGTGTTATTTTAGGATATTGTCCAGAGCATCGTTCCTGCGGATTGTATCCGACTCGCGAGGAGGTTGTCGGCGATGACTCCTAAACAATATTCCATAATTTATAAAAAACTCTCGCAAAAGAAACCGCCTGCAAAAATATATCTATACGGCGATGCTCAATTGCTCAAAGAGGGCATTATGCACGGAGTTAGAAAGCCCATCGAGGGAATAGAGGATTTCAATCTCGACACATATTGGATGAGCGAGCAAAAAGGTTCGGATGCTCACAAGAGAATTTTCGACTCGATGATTTCCATTCCGATGCTCGGCGACAGAAGAATAGTTATTCTCCGTAATTTTTCATTTTCCAAATCGTTGGAGAAAAAAATTCTGGAAGCACTCAAAAATTTTCAACTTCCCGATTTCACGATACTTCTCATCGACGCCGATAAATTAGACGCTCGGACAAAAATCGGTAAAATTGTTGTGGAAAATTTCGATACTGTCGAGTTAAATACTCCGAGCGACCGCGAGATGATGGATTGGGCGACATATTTCGCATCGAAATTAGGGAAGCGACTCGCCCGCAATGCGGCAAGCGAATTGATAAGACTATCCGGTATTTCGCTGAGCGCACTTCGAGAGGAAATCAGGAAATTATCCGATTTCATAGATGGCGATATGATTACATTATCCGATGTCCGCAAATCTGCCCCACATAGTCGTTCTGCGCATATATTTCAGTTTTCCAATGCGTTCGCCAAATTGGATTTTGCAACCGCTATGAGATTTGCACTCGAACTGATGGATTTCGGAGAAAAATATTCGTCCATTCTGTTCTGGATGAATCGGAATCTGACCGATTTATTCTGGGCATCCGTAAATCCCCAACAGCTATCGAAAAGACTCGGCAGAAGAGCATTCCTCGCAGACAGCATTCGTTCTGTCGCACGGAACATAACGCCACATAAAATTCTCGGTGCTATGGAGAAACTTCATCGAGCGGATATGTTAGTAAAAACAGGTTCGGCAGATGATAAAACAGCGATAGTCTGGGCAATTGCGAGCATAGAAAACGACATCGTGAGTTAAAATAGTGCCAAAAACATCATAATGAATTGAATTTTTCTCGATGCGTATATTCAATATTTAACTCGAATTTTCTATGCACCGAATTTTTTAGGAATTGTGTGGCGGTTGATAATCGGGACGGCTAAATTCATAAGCAGAATCGAATACGATACGCCCTCGGGGTATCCGCCCCATCGCCTGATTATAACTGTCAGTATTCCGCATCCGATACCGAAAATCCATCGTCCTTTCGGAGTAATCGGCGAGGTTACCATATCGGTCGCCATAAACAATGCTCCGAGCATCAATCCACCGCTGAAAATATAGAACAGGACATTCATCTTGAACAGACCATCGGGGGCTCCGAAAATCCATCCGAGAACAAGTGCAGTGCCGATATACGAAAGTGGAATTCTCCAACTGACGAACCCACGAATCAGCAGATATATATAACCCACGAGCAAAAGCACAGCGGATGTCTCGCCGATGACTCCACCGACATTGCCAAAGAATAGATTTGTCCAGTGGCTATATAGTTGAGCGAGAATGTGTTTAGCCTGAGTTAATTGCTGTGGTGTTGCCGATGGATTCGCTAATGTTTTTCCAACGAAAACTTTTAGAACCCCCAGCGGGGTCGCTCCTGTTATAGCATCGATGTTCGTGGAAATACCAGGTATCGAGCCACCGCGAGGAGCGAGCCAACGAGTAGTCATCTGCACGGGCCAGGACGCCATCAAAAACGCTCTGCCCAAAAGTGCAGGATTGACGATGTTATTTCCCAATCCGCCGAAAATCATTTTCCCGAAAAGAATTGCAAATGCTGCACCGACGACAGGTATCCACCAAGATACTCCGGGAGGAATATTGAATGTTAGCAATATACCAGTTATAACTGCGCTGCCATCGTCGATAGTTATTTTTTTACCCGATAATTTTTCCACGAGTGCTTCGGTTATAACGGCGCTCAAAACGCCTAAAATTGTCAGCCATAACGCTCGAAAACCGAAGAAATATGTAGCACCCACAAGAGCGGGTATTAATGCTAAAACGACATTCCACATTATCTTTTTAGTGGAAACATCGTTTCTTATATGAGGTGAGGATGCAACATAATATTTGCTATTCAAGATGCCTCCTTTAAAACTTTCAAAAATAACATTTTGGAATTTATTCCGTGGATAACACATAAGCAAGAAAATTTTTGAATAAAAACCTCCCGAGTAAATAATCGAT
>CAYRNI010000043.1:0-15124 GCA_964425665.1 uncultured bacterium | reverse complement strand
CCATTTACATATTTCGCAGTATCGGACATCTCCGCTTTTCAATTTTTTAATAAATGTGGTGGGTGCGCCGCATTCGGGGCAAGGTTCGCCGACAGGCTCGTTGAATGCGACGAAATCACAATCCTCATTATCGCAGGCGTAAAATATTTTCCCTTTTTTCGATGTCAGTTCGATAAGTGTTCCATCGCAATCTTTTCGGGGACAGGGAAGCCCCGTGGAATATGGCTTTATGTATTTGCACTTTGGGTAGTTCGAGCAGGCGATAAATCTTCCCCCGCGATGATTGTATTTTACGACCAATTGCCCTCCGCATTTGGGACATTTCTCGTCGAGTTTTATAACTTCGTTCTTGCGTTTCTTTTCGTTCTCGTCCAACGGCTCGGTGTATCGACATTTCGGAAAATTCGAGCAGGCGATAAACTTGCCGTATTTACCCCATCTTATAACGAGTGGTGCTCCACATTTGGGACAATTCCTACCGATTTCCTGAACGAGATTTTTCTTCATCTCGCCTCGTTTCTTCTCGATTTCGCTCAACTTTTTCGAGAAAGGTTTATAGAACTCATCGAGAACCTGCTGCCACTTCTTATCTCCTCGTTCTATTTCGTCGAGTTCCTCCTCCATTCTCGCTGTGAATTTCTCCTCGAAAATATCGGGGAACATCTTTTGCAAGAGAGAATTGACCTCTTTACCGAGTTCTGTTACATACAGACGCTTTTTCTCCACGCTGACATATTTTCTATCGAGAAGTGTGGATATAATTTGTGCGTATGTGCTCGGGCGTCCGATTCCTTGTGCTTCGAGTTCTTTGACGAGTGTGCCCTCAGAGAAGCGAGCGGGCGGTTTAGTGAAATGCTGAGATGGAACAATTTCCAACAACTCCACCTTATCCCCTACTTTCAATGGAGGGAATTTGACATTTTCCTCCTCCTTATTTTCCGATACAGGAACTTGCCACAGTTTCAGAAATCCGTCGAAAACTACTTTCGTTGCCGATACCTCCGCGAGATAATCGCCCGCTGAAAGAGAAATCGTAGTTCTTTCGAGTTTAGCCGACGACATCTGCGATGCCACAAACCTCCGCCAGATGAGTTCGTAGATTTTATACTGCTCCTTCGTCAGATATGGTTTCACCTGTTCAGGAGTATTCTGCACATATGTCGGGCGAATCGCCTCGTGCGCATCCTGTGCCGCTTTTTTAGTCTTATAAACGATATTTCCGACATAATCTTTACCGAATTTTTCTGAGATAAATTTTCTCGCACTCGCTCTCGCCACATTCGCTATACGCACAGAATCCGTTCGCATATATGTGATGAGTCCTGTTGGACCTTTCTGCCCGAGTTCGATACCCTCGTATAGCTGCTGAGCGATTCGCATAGTGACTTTCGCCGAGAGACCGAGTTTCCTCGATGCCTCCAACTGCAATGAACTCGTGATAAACGGCGGCGGCGGATTCTTTCGCAATTTCTTAGTATCGACTTTCTCGACGACAAATGGAGTATTCTTTTTAACGGCATCGGTATGTTTCTTTGCCTCTTTTTCATCCGGTATCTCGAGCTTTTTGCCCTTGTATTTTGTAATTTTTGCGGGAAATTTTTTCCCTAATGCTTCGAGAAGTAATTCTATTACCCAAAACTCTTTGGGAACGAACTTTTCGATTTCCTCTTCTCTTTTCACCAAAATTTTCAATGCGACCGATTGAACTCTCCCAGCGGAAAGCCCCTTGTGAATCAATTTCCAGAGCAACGGACTGACCTTGTATCCGACCAATCTATCGAGCAACCTACGAGCGATTTGAGCACTCACCTTATCTATATCTATTTCGGTTGGATTATTGATACCATCGAGAACAGCAGTTTTTGTAATTTCATTGAAAAGCACACGCTTGGCACTTTTCAAAATATGGAAATGGCGGGCGATATGATATGCGATAGCCTCACCCTCGCGGTCGGGGTCGGATGCAAGAAAAACTTGGTCTGCGTTTTTAAGAGCATCTTTTAAGAGTTTTATAACTTTACTTTTTCCGGGTATAACTACAAATTTCGGTTTGAATCCATTATCGACATCGACAGCGAGCTCCTTCTGAGGAAGGTCGATTATGTGTCCCATCGACGCCACTACCTTGAAATCAGAACCGAGATATTTAGAGAGAGTTCTACTTTTAGATGGCGATTCCACTACTACAACTTTCTTTCCCATTTCTGCTCCAATCATACTTTATTGAAATTTCAAGTTAAAATCGCATCGGATAATTGCAAGTTCTTTTTTATTGTGTAAATTTTGAAATCACGGGCTGAAATTATCGGCAAGAAATTTTAATACTCCCACCGCAAATTTACTTTCAGTTTATACGAGCCCTCGGGGGTTTGCATCGCTCCGATAGAGAAATGCCGCGAAAATCTATATTCCGCCTCGAATTGCTGCTGAGCGCTGTCGGATAGGGTCTGCGAGTATCTGAGGAAAAGTCCACCTGTAATCCGTTTCCCAACGGTAAGCCGCAAATCGGATGGATTAAAATAACTTCCATTCTCGGTTGCTGGCTCGATTACGAACTCATCAACTCCGAGTGTTTTCTGAGCCATCTGCTCTATATTGTGAGCGAGATATTGTTCGAGCAAATCTTGAGTTCGTTCCTGAAGTGCATCGTAGAAAACGGTGGAATCCGATATCCCCGCAAAAAGTCGCAATATATCCTCTTGCGAGAAATCGGGATTGCTGCTGGAAAGTTCGAGTTCGGGAGCCGATAAAGTTCCAGTTATGTGCAAAAATACATCTTCTTCGCCCATCGTGGTCTTCGCTGTGATATCGAGTTTCGGGTCTATCATACTTATCTGCTTGAAATCGAGTTGACCACTTTCGACCGTGAATGTCTGTCCATATACGAAATACTTTCCATCATCGATATTCAGTCGACCGAGCAGAGATACTTTTCTATCCGCTGTCGTAATAAATAGCGAGCCATCGATTTTAGCCTCCATATC
Source organism: uncultured bacterium (assembly GCA_964425665.1). Taxonomy (GTDB): domain Bacteria; phylum UBP14; class UBA6098; order B30-G16; family B30-G16; genus JAGGZE01. The sequence goes on along the minus strand of CAYRNI010000043.1, from coordinate 12,140 downwards.
CCCCTGTAGACCTTTGGTCAGAACCCAAAGATTGTCTGTCGCGACGGAAATATTTATCGGTATGGGCAATTTGGTCGGCTCCGGAGATGGCGAACCCAATTGCAATATCGTGCCGTCCACTATCTCGATATTGCCATCGAGATGCATCGGTGGAGAGACAAAATCGAATGTCCCATCGGGGACGATATAATATCCCTTCTCGGTAGAACGCAGAGGAAATTTGTCGATTTTCCCACTGATATTTATTTTAGGTGGACCTTTATCCGTAAGTTCCACTGTTCCCGATGCCGACATCGTTCCCGATACGAATTTCTGCCCGAAAATCGATGAAAACAGTTTTGAGAAAAGACCACTATTCCCCAGAGGAGTCGCTTTCGATTCTGCACTGAATTTCGTCAATTCGATTTTTTTACCTGATATTTTCGCTCTGATTGTAATATTATCCAACGGATTGTCCAATTCACTAATTTTAAATGAACCGCTGTCCAGAGAGGCGTTCCCTGAAAATTTAGGAGAATTTAGATTGCCATCGACGAGCAGATTGATTACATACTTCCCCGCGATAGGCGTGATTTCCGGGGAAAAATTTTCTATAAGACCGGGTCTTTTGCCATTGGCGGAAAATTCGAGATGCAACGATGGTATCGTATCGCCGAACGCGATCCATCCGTTCAGATTTGCCACTTCATCCTGACGACGGGCATAGCAGTGAACGATATCTAATGTATCGCCGTGATATTTCCCCGTCGCACTGAAAGAGCTGAAAACAAAATCCCGCGCAACCAGTGGAGCGACATACAAATCGAAGTTCCCTGCACCGACATAGTTAGTCGGATTTACCTCCCAGTCGAAATGCCCCTTGGCATTCCCCTGAATTTTCAAAGTGGTATCCACCATATCGGAAAACTTTTTAAGATTGATACCTTCCATCTTACCAGAAATTTTCAGCAGAGAATCCGTATATGTCAATGTTTTCATTTTAACTATTCCCTCGAATGCGGAAAGGTAGATATTTTTGCAGGATACTCCATTTTCTAATGAAATAACCACAGGCGAAACCAATGAAATGTTTCCTATCTTATCGAATGTCAATCCATCCAGACGCAGAGATAATGAATCCCCAGAGAATAACATCCCCGTAGCGCGCAATTTTCCTTTTTGGGAATATAAAATCAGGGGTCTAAAAAAATACTTACCCTTGCCTGTGCGAAGTGTAAGACTCAAACTATCGAGCGGAACGGAAAGAATATTCCCTCCCGCACCGACAACTATGAAATTCCCGATATTTTCATCCAAATCTTTTATCTGTCCTTCGATTCTAATCCTATCCACCGAGACACTATAACCAGAAACATTCTTTCCCCGTAATGAGACGATAATCCCCGTTTTCTTATCCTCGCCTATTATCTGAATTCTCCCGCCGATATAACCCGAAATATCGTAATCGTATCCAAATGCTTTCAGAAGCGTATCGGGTTTATATGCTCGCACATCGCAGTATAGATGAATATTACTCTTGTCGTCTATTTTACCCCACAACATAACCGTATCGTTATCTATAAATGCGAAAGATGTATCCTTATCCGCCGGGAACGATGTGCCTGTCGAATCGATATTCACGAAAAAATGTCCGCCATCGAATTCAAAATTATCATAATTGCCGGCGAGCAATTGTGCCTCGATTTTCAACTGCATATTGTCCTTGAAACCGCTACCTGAAATATCCACCGAGCCAAAAAGCGAAGTGGAAGCGATATCGAAAACATCGAGGTCGAAGTTTTCGATTTTGCCGATTTGAAGGTGATATTTTATTGGGTTGGTATCGGTAAAAAGTTTTAATGTAACATCGGATATATCCGAATCCCAGATTTTTCCTCGTTTTTCCAGAACCGTAACCATCGCTAGTGAATCGTCGAATCTCAGATGAGTATTATTCAAAACCATCGGAATTCCCCATAATTTTCCATCGAAAGAAAAATCCATATCTAACATACCGGAATTTTTCATCGACACCTCAAAATCTCCTGCCCCCGAACCATTGAGAAAATCGAGAGATATCAATCTGCCGATTTCTGTCAAATCGATTTTATCGCCCGAGAACGAAATGATGTCGAAAGTATTTTTTGATAAATCGTAATTTTTCATCGAAAGTTCTGCGTCGGTCGAGTCGAGTTCAATTGAAAGATGTGCATCGATTATATTGCGGAAAAAATTTATATCGCCACTCGCAAAATGAATGTTCGCACGAGAAGGCATATTGCAACTGAAAGTATCCAATCCGATAGATATCCGAGTGATGTTATCGATTTCCTTTTCGGTTTGCAATTTTCCTACGACATTCAGGTTTTCGAGCGAAAAACCATTCGCCTTAAAATCGCCATTTAATATCTCGATTTTTTTTACTACTACATCTGGAAGAGAAATTTTACTCGCCTTAGATTTGGTTTTAGTTGGAACACTTCTATAATCGACTTTGGGATTTACTAATCTTATTTTATGTGCCAAAATAGGTTTGCCGGAAGAGTAGTAAAGTTCGAGTGTATCTACCGACGCCATTATGGTATCTTTTTCCGACGAATAGACAACGAAAATGTCGGTGAACCTGAAATAGCCCGGTGTGAGTTTCCCAGAGTCATAATCGATGTATAATGGAACTTTGTAGTAAAAAAGAACGAGTCTTATGGCTGTCCTTTGAATTTTTGGAAAAAGCAAGAAAAGAGCCGTTCCCACAATCCAGATTAAAACAAGCACGAGAACTATCCACAAAACGATATTCCTTATTTTCGTTATGATGTTCTTCATAATAGCGATTCATTCTTCTATAAATATTTTATTTATAATATTATAACTATAAGTAAGGACAAAATCAAATTTTGTTATGAATTGAAATCGAATGTTAAAATTAGACTTCTGCGAAATATGGATTTTTTAAGTTCTCTGAGATGCGTTTTTGTTAGTTCCCCTCACTCTCGGTCGTTCTCCCGCTGGGATGCAACCCACGACTTTATTCGTGGGGGAAATAACCTCCTGGAACCTCGTTATATTCCGTTTCTGTCCCCCTCTTAATGGGAACAAAACGAGCGATAGCGAGATAGGTGGTCGAATATGAAACACGACGAAATCGTATTTATTAGCGAGCAGTTCTTCTACCGACTCGCTTCGGGAACCAAGTTTCCCATTGCACGACAATAGGTGTAACGATAAATATAGACGAATAAGTTCCCACGAGAACGCCGATGAAAATTGCGAGGGCGAAATCGAAAATCACTGTTCCACCGAATAGCAGAAGGCACAAGATAACTATCAAAGTTGTCAATGATGTGATAATTGTTCTCGAGAACACTTGATTTAGACTCTTATTGACGAGGTCGTATGTGGAGAGTCTTCGCATTTTCGTCAGATTTTCTCTAATCCTATCGGATACCACAATCGAGTCGTTTATGGAATAACCGACGATAGTCAAAAGAGCCGCCACGATAGAAAGTGTTATCTCTCTATTCAATATGGAGAAAATCCCGAGTGTGATGAAAGCATCGTGGAATAGAGCTATAACAGCTGCCACTCCGAATCTGAACTGGAAACGCACCGTTATGTATATCAGCATAGCGATAAGAGCCAAAATAACAGCCCACATAGCCTTGTGCCTTAATTCCTGCCCAACTTTAGGACCGACCTTTTCATTGGATAAAATCTCTATCTTATATCCATCATCACTTGTGAAATGAAGTCTCATAACCTGAATGATTTTTTCAGAAAAATCGGAATATTGTTCGTCGAGTTTCATCGGCACTTTGAACATAACCCACGGTCTATCGCGGACTGTTTGCACCTCGATTTCGCTCCATCCGTTTTGCGTCAACAGTTGTCTAACCTTACCGATATCGGGGGCTTTATTGAAACCGATTTCCAGAACTCTTCCGCCGGTGAAATCGATTCCGTAGTTGGGTCCGCCGTGTAGTGCGAGCGAGACCGCTCCAGCAAAAATCAATACCCCCGAAAGAATAAAAGCGACCTTACGATATTTCAGAAAATCCCAGTTTATGTTCTTGAAAAATTGCATCGTTCCTCCTATGATATTCAAATGTTCATCGGTTATTCTCTTCTATTCTCTATATCGATATAGTTTCTTTATTAAATTGAGATACATACCAATCGAAAATCATTCTCGTTACTATGATAGCGGTATACATCGAAATGATTAGACCGAGCGAGAGCGTCAAAGCGAACCCGCGAATAGGACCAGTTCCGAAATAATAAAGCACTATCGCGGCGACAAGCGTTGTGATATTAGCATCGATAATGGTTAGGATAGCCCGCGAATACCCCGCCTCGATAGCCATTCTGACAGTTCTTCCTGCGCGAAGTTCCTCGCGGATACGCTCGTATATAAGCACATTGGCATCGACTGCCATACCTATTGTCAAAATGATACCCGCTATACCCGGCAGTGTCAAAGTAGCGTGAAGCAAAGACATCGCAGCCATAAGAATGACGAGATTGAGAATCAAAGCGATGTCGGCGACAAATCCTGCAAATTTATAATAAATCAACATAAATATAATCACGAGAATAAGTCCGATAGTTGCGGCGATAACACCATTTTTAATTGAGTCCTCGCCGAGCGTCGGTCCAACGGTTCTCTCCTCGACTATATCGAGGGGGACAGGAAGCGAACCAGCTTTGAGAACAATCGTGATAATTTTCGCCTCTTCGAGGTCGTTGATTCCTGTAATCATCGCTCTGCCATTGCGGATTTTCGTCTGGATTGTAGGAGCGGTATATACCTTATTATTGAGAACGATTGCTAATCTCTTCTTAATATTATACCCTGTAACTTTGGAGAATATTCGTGCGCCTTTGGAATCGAATGATAAATCTATAACGGGTTTGCCGGCTGTTCTCGGGTCGGAACTGCTTCCGAAACGCCATCTCGCCGATGTAAGATGGTCACCTGTCAACTCGACCTTATCCTTGAGAAAATATAGTTCCTTAACACGAACACCCTGATAATTTCGAGAGTGAGCATCCCAGAGAAAAATAGAACCTTTTGCCAGCTCTTTAACCTCGGGCATTTTCAACAATCTGTCCACAATTTCGACATCGGACACGGAAACGAACATCGAATTGCCCTCGACATCTACTAACTCTGAAAACGGTTTCATCAGTGGTGTCGGCGATACGGTAGTAGTTCCTGTCGTATCCTTGCCGAATATAGATGCACCCGTTAGAGTAGTTTCCTGCTGTGTTTTTGTGGAGTCGGAGATTTCTGTTTTCGTCGTGTCCGAATGTTGTTTCGCTTTCAATTCGCCCATAGTCAATATAGTATCGGTGGTATCTGTCGGTGGGGCATTGGTTCTATCAGCGGCTGAACCTTGCTGTTCGGCGGATGAAACCTCGGTGCTTTCAGGTTTCTCCAGAACGGGATTTTTTGCCTGTTCCAAAAGTTCGGGGTGAGAGGTCAAAAGTCTGTCCATAGCATCGACGAACCTTTTGACATCCTTAGGTTCACGCATCAGCCGAAACTCCAAAATGGCTGTTTCCTGTATCAATTGTTTTGCGTGTTCGATATTTTGGATACCGGGAAGTTCGACGATTATTCTTTTATTTCCGACCTTTTGAATCGACGGTTCCGAAACACCGAACTGGTCGATACGACTGCGGATAACCTCGAGAGCTTCATCTATCGGTATTTCAGCCATATCGGGTGGAAGTTTGGTAGTATCCACCTCGAATACGAGATGTGTCCCACCTTGAAGGTCTAATCCGAGTTTAAGTCCTTTCATCTGAAGTTCATCGACCTTGTCGGGATTTTTCGCTTTTTGCTCCGGAGACATCGACACTAAACGAATAGTAGGATAGATAAACCAAAGCGAAAGAACAATAATAAGAACAGTTAAAACCGCTTTCCAAAGAATTCCCCTCATTAAAAAGCCTCCTTTATTCCGTTTTTTTCAATTCAAATCTCAAAGATTAAAATATAAAATATATTTGTCAACCGAAAATATTCTCGGAACAAATCTATTTCCTGAAATTTCAAGTATCGGATAATTTCAGTCAAAAAAAATTTTATTTTAGGTATTGACAAAACTAAAATCGGACATATAATATTTATTAGCATATGCTCATAATAAACAAAAGGAGGTATAAAATGCCTTGGGGAGATGGAACAGGTCCCAATGGAGAAGGACCACGAACAGGTAGAGGTTTCGGCTACTGCAATGGCTATGGTCGTCCGGGTTATATGACACCCGGAGGCGGTGGAAGATGGTTCGGTCGCGGCTACGGATACGGTGGCTACGGCAGAGGTTGGAGATGGCGTAATATTTATTATGCCACAGGGCAACCAGGATGGGCAAGAGCATATCCGGCAAATCCTGCATATTCACCTTATCCATCGAAAGATGCCGAAAAAAACGCTCTACTGCAAGCATCGAAGGACCTCAAAAACGAACTGAAAGAAATCGAAAAACGAATTGCCGAACTGGAGAAAGATACCGAAAAGTAAAAGTTCGTTCGAGAGTTCTACCATATCTTATACGGGGGAATTTCAAAATTCCCCCATTTTTTTATCCACTTCAAATTTATCGAACCGACGACACTATATAGAAAGTGAGATAAGCGAAAATTCATTGCAAGAATAGGGAAAGCCGAATATATTTAAAATATGAGAAATATTTTTAAAACCTTATTTTTCATCGTATTATTTTTCGGTGTGGCATTTCCCCAACGAAAACTTGTCAATATCGAGATAATTGGAAATACTGAAATCAGCGAATGGGAAATACTTTCCGCATTGACAATAGACAAACCAAAATGGTATGATGGTATTTTCGGCACTTATCCACCTGTGGAATACAAGAAGATGAAGGATAATCTTTCCGTCATCGAAGCGATGTATAAAAATATCGGTTTTTACACAGCCAAAACGCGACTGAAATTGATTCCCATTCCGAACGACACCACAAAAGTTATCGCACAAATTAGAATAAATGAGGGAAAACTATTTCGAGTGGACTCCGTATCCATAGATTTGCCACAGCAGTTCGATAGCGACAGCGCACTCGAAATTTTCGGAATAAAAAATAGCGATATATACTCACCATACAAAGTAGAGGATTCACGGAACAAACTCTGGCGATGGATTGCAGATAAAGGCTACCCCTACGCAACTATTAAAATAACATCTGCGGTGGATACTTTGGATACCCCGCTTGTCGATATTCACATATCTGTGGATTGCGGGAAAAAAGTGTATTTTGGAAAAATTCACTACAAAGGTATCCACAATACGAAGAAATTTCTTATAAAAAGAGAACTCTCGATAAAATCGGGCGATTTGTATTCGTTTTCAAAAATCGAGAAGAGTAAAGAGGACTTATACTCGACAGGTCTATTCCGAATAATATCTATCGAACTCGCAGATAGCTCCGCTCATCCTGAAACTGTCGATGTATTAATCAACATAGTGGAGAACAAACGCGGTTGGTATGGAATATCTTTGAATTTCGGAGCGAGCAAGGAATACGATTTTACCACAGAGCTCGTCGGCGAATGGGGACATCGAAATTTTTTGGGCAATGGTCAAAGCATTTCATTAAAAGCATCCGCACAAGCCGAAATGGTGACGAGATGGCAATTTATCTCACATCGATACGAAATGAATTTCACCGAACCCCGAACATTTACAAAAAAATTGCCATCGATATTGACGCTATACTTCGAGCCGGGAGTCAAAACCGCACAGTATCCATACCGAGTTCAGAAGTTCGGCGGGACATTCAACATAATCAAAAGATTCGGTCCTGTTATGCACTCTGCTGGGTTGACATACGAGCGCGCAGATATATACGGCGTCCCAGAGAACGAAGCCGAGGAAATCAAGCAGGAACAGGGAATTTTGATTTCCAGAAAACTCGATTATATCTATCAACGCGATGTCCGGGACAATCCGCTGATACCCACAAATGGTTCTTTAATCAGGATGAGCACAAATTTTGTCGGCGGACCACTGGGCGGCGATGAACATTATCTCAAAGTCGATGCACTGTGGTCGAAATACATACCGCTACCGATATGGCACAATGCCATCTACGCCAACCGACTTAGAATAGCACTGATGGGAAATACCAAAAAGGGAACCGATGTCAGCATCCATAACAGATTGGCAACAGGGGGAGCGAATTCTGTCCGCGGATTCGATGAACTATCCATCGGACCGCGAACTAATGACAGCTTACGAACTATGCTCGGCGGAAAAACTCTATTCCTCTTTTCGTCCGAAATCCGTTTCCCGATAATATGGAAATTCTGGGGACACACATTCATCGACCTCGGACAGGTCTGGTCAGAATGGAAGGATGTGAATCCGAACGATATCAGAGCAAGCACAGGCACAGGTATAGCATTTTTAACCCCCGTAGGACCATTGAGATTGGATTATGCAATCGTCCTATCGAAACATCCATACGAACCAAAACAATTCTCACACAAGTGGCATCTAACACTTATGTATCCGTATTAAAATATAAAAAACCGGTGAAAAATTATCTATCTGCATCCAAAAAAATTAAAAAATTTTCTTTTACAAAATGTGAAATATTTATTTATTTCATAGATTAAATTGCTATCGAATAAAGGAGGCTTCTTATGGCAGAGAATTTCGAACCGAAAATAGTCGGTTTTTTCTGTAACTGGTGCACATCTTCGGCTGCGGATATGGCAGGGACATCGAGGATGCACTACCCCGCGAATGTTCGTCCGATTCGTGTTATGTGCTCGGGCTCCGTAGACCCGAGCTATGTCATCCGTGCACTTCTTTCGGGTGCCGATGCCGTTATGGTCGGTGGATGCCACCCCGGTGATTGCCACTATATATCGGGTAATTACAAGGCACGAAGACGAATCGCCGTGCTGCGTTCCATATTCGATACACTCGGTCTCGAACCTGACAGAATCTATCTCGAATGGATTTCGGCAAGCGAAAGCAAGAAATTCGTCGAGACAATCAAGGAATATACAGAAAAAATCAGAAAGATGGGACAAAATCGAATGCAAGACAGATGGGACATATAAATAAAAAACAAAAAAATCAAATTATTTATAAAATGACCAATTAGATTGAAAACTAAACATAACTTCAAGGAGGAAAAGATGCCCCTGTCGAATAGAATAAGAGAAATATCGAAGAAAGCACTCGAAACACACACGGTCGCCGGTGTCATAACCTTGCGGAAAACCTCGCCGGACTCTGCGGCTCATACACTCGTTACAGATTCCAAAGCAATCGAGGAGACCGATGCACTCGCTCCATATTTCCCCGGCAATGTCGCCGACTTCGTCAAAAAATTGACGAGAATCGCTCCGCCGAAGGAGAAAATTTTGGTTATTCTTCGCCCCTGCGAAATGCGCGCCGCTATCGAACTGACGAAACTCGCTCAAATCCAGAACGAGAATATCATATGGCTCGCATTCGATTGCCCAGGAACTATCCCGCGAAAAGACATCAAAGGCAAGGAAATCCCCACCGGCGACGATTTCTATGCGAAGGCGATGGAATCCGACGATGGCATTCGTTCCGTATGTGCGGGCTGTGACTATGTTCGCGCAGACACCGCCGATATAGGTTTTCTCGCATTCGAAAAAGATGCTCCATTCATCGCATACACGGACACCGGTAGAGAGTTTATGAAATCCATCGGCGAGAATTTTGTGAACGAAGCTCCAACCGAGGGACTGAACGCTATCATCTCTCGCAAGAGCGATGGTAAAAAGAAACTGTATGAGAAACTCGAAAGCGAGGTCAAAGGTTTAGATAATATCGCCAAGACATTCGCCGGATGTGTGAACTGCCACAACTGTATGACCAATTGCCCGATTTGCTTTTGTAGGGAATGTTTCTTCGAGTCCGAGGCGATGGATTTCGAGGGCGATATATTCATAGACCTCGCACAGCGTAAAGGTGGTCTTCGCGCACCTACGGATATTGGATTGTTCCACCTCGGCAGGATGTCCCATATGACCACGAGTTGTGTCGGCTGTGGTGCGTGCGAGGAGGCTTGCCCGGAGGATATCCCTGTGGGTCAGATTTTCAAATGGGTTGCCGAAAATGTCCAGAAAACATTCGACTATGTGGCTGGAAGAGGATGGGATGAAACACCTCCGCTAAAAACATTCAGCGAAAAGGAATTGGAGGAAGTCGCAGGGAACGAATAAATCCCAGACGAAATTAAAACTATACAAACGGTAGTTATAATTTCATTTAGGTAATGGGCGATAGTAATCTATCTCTAATTCACCGACTTTGAGGAAACAAAATACAAGGAGTTAAAAGATTATGAGAAAAATCCCGATATTTATTGCCCTGTTCGCGATATTCCTTTTTGCGCAGGAGCTCACTCAATATTTTTCTAAACCTGAAGAATATAAACGCATCGACAAAACTCTCACTCAAATGGTGGGCGAACTCGAAAGTAACCTGAACAACCCCGAATTTCTATACAATTATGCTTGGTCTGCATACGAGGAGAACGATTTCGAGACGGCGGAGAACTATATCGAGAAAGCGGTGGCACTTCGTCCGCAGAACGCTTTTCTTCACTTTAAGGCAGGGCAAATCTATCTCGCCGCTGACGATAAAGAAAATGCACAAAAACATTTCGAAAAAGCTCTCGAAAATCACTACGAATATATCGACGCCTGGGTAGAATTGATAAAAATCGCTCCAGAATATCACTACAATCTCGCTCAGTTATACAGCGAGAAAGCCCATCAATTGATGAAAACCGAACTCGCCGACAAAGCTATCGAGCACTACCAGAACTATATCGATAAAAATTCCGATGGTGAATTCATCGAGTCGGCAAGAGCGGGGATTCGCGATATGAATCTTTTAAAATCTGAAATCGAAAGCAAAGCGAGAATCGAAAGAGCTAAGGCAAATCGCCAGCAGGAATATATCGATAGAAAACTCGCTCAGAAAAGGGAAATGCAAAAGTTTCGTTCCACGAGGCGAAGGTTTGTCGGATTCGGTTTGAGCACTTTTAGCCCATCTGATAATTATGTATTCAGGCTTCGTGAGGATAAACAATCTCTAACAGATAGTATAGCACTCAAAGAGATTATGACGAGTATCTCCGAGTATTCCTTAAACGGTGGTTATTTTGTCGGACCGTTCATCTTGCGGGGTGCTTTTCTAATAGGGCAGAACGGTGTGAAATTCCAATATGTAAAAGATTCCGTGATAGTTGATACTTCATATAGCGACACTTTAATCAACGGCAACGATACTACTTATGGCGACACATCTCTGGTGAAACGCCCGATTCACAATCTTATCGGTGGTGTGAACACATTGCGATTTTCCGGCGAGGGAATTTACAATTTCTTCTACGCCAACCCATTGCTTCTCTATGGTTCCGCCGCTTTCGATGTGGGATATATCTATCTTTCAGAGAAAGAATCTTATTTTAAATCCATCAATTTGGCAGGTATCGGTATCGGTGGCGGTGTTATGCTGAGACTCGGAAATTTCTTAATCGACCTGAATTATAGATACAATCTGGCAGGTTCGAGTAAGGGCGGAATATTATCCGTAGGTGGTATGTTCAAGTTTTAATCATAAAAGATTATAAATATTTCTTGTAAATAATTTTTAAATCCTTAATTTTTCATTGCACTACTTAAACTAAATTTCGGAGGCGATTATGAGAAAATACTTCATCGAGGTAAGATGCCCATCCTGCCATACGCAATTGAACGATGAGGAAACGCTAATCAAAAGTAAGCCGGCAATAAAACTTCTCGTGGAGAATAAGGGACATAAGGGATATATGTGGCTTTCATCTATCTACGGCGACCACGAGACAATCGAACCGGAAGAATTGAATATTCTCCCTGGAGATGTAGTCAGTTTTTTCTGTCCGCATTGCAAAAAACCTCTGCCCATCGTTGACAAATGTTATTGCAAAGCACCGAGAGTTAAAATCGAACTCGCTACGGGCGGAGATATGGTATTTTGCACGAGAAAAGGATGCTACTACGGCGGAATAAGTTTCAGCAATCCCGACGACCTGGATAAGTTTCTCGGATTGAACGAATAAATCGCATTCTACAAACAAATATCCTCCGCAATTAGATTTTAA
>CAYRNI010000042.1:0-15875 GCA_964425665.1 uncultured bacterium | reverse complement strand
AATCGCTTTATATTTTCAACACTATTTTCCAAATTTACCTGTGGTATCTTAAATAGCAAGATTTTCTTATTATCGAATGTTGTTCCGTATACACTTAAAAATGTTTGTTTATTTGACTGAAATTCAATCGATGTGGCTATCGGTTTTTCGATGTAAATGCTTTTTACTTCGCTCAAATCCCTTTTAAATTTTACCAGTGGCGTTCGTGATAATATCGTTCTGGATGTTGTATCTATTTCCTGTGGAAACAAATGCATAAATATTTTAATTAAAGTGAACATCACAGATAGTTCGATTATTATTGAAATAACAATCGGGATAATTATATAGTTATTGACTATACTAATTTTGAAATTGATTAGAAGAAATATTATCATCCCAAGAGATATTATTAGGTTAAATAATACTATTAAAGTGATTATTGTCCGCTGAATCCTAAATGTTTTGAAGTTAGCGGTTGGTTCTACTATTGTATAACGACCTTTATATGTAATGAATTGCGGTTTTTCGGAACTTCCCATATTATCTTTTCCTCATTCTTGCGGGTAGAATACCCATTTTCTCGCGATACTTAGCGACTGTCCTTCGAGCGATTTTTATCCCCTCGGCATTTAGGATTTGTGCGATTTTTTCGTCAGAAAGTGGCTTTTTCTTATTTTCCTGTTCGATAATTTCGCGAATTCTATTTTTGACTCTGTCTGCTGCTATATCCTCGCCACTTGAAGACGAAATTCCGGTGGTGAAAAATTTTCGCAAGGCAAATGTCCCGTAAGGAGTCAGAACATACTTGTTTCGGACAATCCTCGATATCGTCGCAGGATGAACCCCGACAATATCGGCTATAGTTTCCATTTTTAATGGTTTTATGTATTCTGGACCACGCTCGAAAAAATCGATTTGATTTTCAATTATCGCGCGCATCGTTTCGACTAAAGTTTTTCGCCGATGATTCAATGCATCTATCCACCATTTCGCAGATTCGAGTTTTTGTAATAGATATTTTTTTGCATCTTCATTGAGGTCTTCAGCTTTTTTTAGCAAATTTTGATAGTGTTTGTTTATCGAAAGAGATGGTAAATTTTCCTCATTATATACGATGTGCCATTCACCGTCGTTGTCCTTGAAGACGAACAGGTCGGGTTCGATTGTCGATGTATTGGTTTCTCTTCCCTCGGCGGGATAGAATGAAAGATGAGATAATATTTCCATAGCGGATTCGACTTCACTATCCTCGACACCGAGGATTTTGGCGAGTTGAGGAACATTTTTCCGTAGAAGGTCGTCGTAATGTTGTTCGACGATTCTGTATGCGAGCGTATCGGTAAGTCCGAGGTCTTTCATCTGAATAAGCATACACTCGCGGATATCTCTCGCCGCAATTCCAGGAGGGGAAAGAGATTGCACGGTTTTCAACGCTTTTTCGACTTCATAGTCCGATGGCGGAGGTTCGAGTTTATCGGACAGCGAATCCTTAATCTCCTGTATGGCTAAAGGTAATAGCCCTCTATCGTCGAGATTACCGATGATGAATTCGCCGATTCGGAATTCTCTATCATCGTGTGCTGATGCGAGCAGTTGTTCGTGTAAATCTTCGTATAGAGTTTTTTCGTATTTCGCAAAAGTAGTCGGGTCGATTACCTCGGCATCGTTGTCCTTCATACCGAGATTTCTCGATGCTAATCTCATTCCATCGATAAATTTTTTCCATTGAGCGATTTCACTATCGACTTCGGAATTATCGCTGGCGGGTTCATTCGGTGTAGCATCGAGCATCGGATTTTCCATTAGTTCCTGCTCGAGTTTGCTTTGAAGTTCGAGTTTAGGAAGTATTAGAAGCTTTAATGTTTCGATTAACTTCGGAGTCAGTATTTGCCGCAGTTCCAACTTTTGTTCTAATTTTAGATTAGCCATTTTCCCTCCCCGAAAAGTATTATATGGAAATTTGTATGTTATGCAATGATTTTGTTTCGAGGTGAAAAAGTGTTCATAAAAATTGTTTTTTGAAAAAAATTTTTTTCTATATATTGTGAACAAATTTCATAGGAGGGAGATTATGAAAAATATTCTTGTGACAGGTGCAGTTGGACAAATCGGTTCGGAACTTACAATGGCACTTCGCAAAAGATACGGTGCCGAGAATGTGGTCGCCACAGGTCGAAAAACCGAGCCATCGCCAGAACTGCGTGATTCGGGACCATTCTATTTCATCGATGTTACCGAACGGGCATCATTGGATGTGGTTATCAAAAAGCATAATATCGATACCATATTTCATATGGCAGCGATATTGTCCGCCGTCGGTGAAAAAAATCCAATGTTGTGTTGGAATGTTAATGTAAATGGTTCGATAAATGTCCTAAATGCTGCGATAGACTATAAGATGGACAGAGTAATAATTCCATCTTCGATTGCGGCATTTGGACCCGATACTCCCAAAGAGAATACCCCGAATGATACTATTCTACGCCCGACAACGATGTATGGTGTGACAAAAGTTTGCGGAGAGAGACTCGGCGATTATTTCGTGCAAAAATTCGGTATCGATGTTCGTGGATTGCGGTATCCGGGAATAATTTCTGCCGAGACTCTTCCCGGCGGAGGAACAACAGATTATGCCGTCGAGATATTCTATAAGGCGGTGGAGGAAGGTAAATACACTTGTTTCGTCGATGAAAATACTCGCCTTCCGATGATGTATATGCCCGATTGTATAAAAGCGACAATCGACCTCGCCGAAGCCGATTTCTCTAAGTTGAAACATCACTGTGATTTCAATGTTGCTGCTATGAGTTTTTCTGCTGGCGAACTGGCTGAAAGTATAAAAAAATATATCCCCGACTTCGAGGTGAAATACGAACCGGATTATCGGCAGGAGATAGCGGATTCCTGGCCCTCGAGCATAGACGATTCTGTAGCACGCGAGGAATGGGGTTGGCAACCCGAATGGGATTTAGATAAAATGACAAAAGATATGCTGGAAAAACTCACAAAGCGTTATCGAGAGGGAAGATTGTATAAGTAAAAATTCAATTATCATTCGAATTAAAATTTCATTATATTGAAATAATTAGTGCGATGAGAAATCCATATTTATCGTGGAGGAACTCGCGCAGAAAAAAGCACTCCAAAGATGAGGAGATTAGCGGTGCGGAATTTAATTTTGTTCACGGGGATTTTTTTTACACTTTCATTATCGTTTGCGAGTGTAAATGAGGACTCTGTTCGTGTCCAAAAAGAATATGTGTTGTTTTTTTGTGGGGAAGGTGCGCTCGACTATCCGATAAAATCAGGAACGCCGATAATTTTAGATTTGATTCGCAATCGGCAGTATCTAACCGCAGAGCAAAACGAGGTTTTGCAGCGCAAATTGGATGTCCGTCCAATTCGGCAGGCATATTATTACACTCCCGATGGTCATTTTAAAATCCACTACGATACGACGGATGTCGATACGCATTATGTTCATCGTTGCGGTGAATTTTTCCAACGGGCGTGGCATATCGAGGTCGATTCTTTGGGTTTTTTGCCACCAGTTTCAGATGATACACTCGGCGGCGACAGTTTATTCGATATCTATATCACGAATTTTTCCTGGGCGGTATATGGTGTGACATACCCGGATGACAACGAGGGTCCCGCCCCTTGGCACGATGTCTCTGCGTATATCGAGGTGAATTCCTCCTACGATGGTTTTCCGCCGAACGATGACCCAGAAGGTTCTAATTGGGGAGCGTTCAAGGTTACCTGCGCTCACGAATTTTTTCACTGTGTTCAAATGGCATATAGCCCCGATGAAGAAAGATGGATGCTCGAGATTGCTTCGGTGTTTATGGAGGACATCGTCTACGATTATGTCAACGACTATTACAATTATCTCCCGCCGTTTTTTCAACAGCCTTGGGTTTCGATTATGCAGTTCGATGGTTCGCACGAGTATTCATCCTGCATTCTTTTCCACTATTTTTACCAGCGGTTCGGAATGGGAATAATCCGTGGGATATTCGAGAGTATGATATACTACGATGGTCTCGGGGCGATATCCGATGCGCTCGATTCTGTGGGAACATCGCTCGACGATGAATTTTTAGGTTTCGTCGAATGGAATTTGCTGACGGATTCTCTTGCGGATAGTTTCCACTATGAAGAGGCGGCGGCGTATCCAGCGATGCACATTCAGACGACTGCGACAAGTTTACCATTTACATATTCATCCGCATACAGCAGTCGTCCGCACTCGTTCGGCTCGAACTATGTCCTCGTGAATGTTCCATCCGCCGATGCGATTCACATTTCGCTTTCCGGCGATGCTGGTGCAGAATGGAAACTCGGTGCGATAATCCCCGGCGACAGCACACGGACATTCGAATTCGACACGGCAGGAACAGTAATAACGGATGGCGAACCGACTACAATTGCGGTTCTGCCGGAGGGAACATACTCTTCCGTATCGTCATATAATTATACGCTGACGATTACATCGGTTTCTGTCGAATTAACCGCGGATGCGGGGGAGAATGATACACTTTGCTGGGGCGATACAACGATTATAGGCGGCAGCCCATCGGCGACAGGTGGAACATCGCCATATACATATATATGGAAGCCATCTTACGGATTGGATGATTCTACGATTGCGAACCCGACCGCATCGCCAGAAAGTTCGATGACATATATATTGATAGTAGTCGATGCCCTCGGCGACACAGCGATAGATACAGTTTCGCTAATTGTAGATTCTGAAATAATCCCACCTTTCGGAGGCGTTACAGTTTCATATGTTTCTGGAGCTTATGTCGATATGAATGCTACTACGACAGGAGGAACACCGCCGTATTCATATCTTTGGAGTCCAGCAGAATATTTCGATGACCCGACATCCCCAGGACAAAGTATACTCGCCGATTCCACGAGGACATATTACATCACAATCGCCGATGCTTTTGGATGCTCCATTCTCGATTCGATAACGGTGGAAGTAATTACCTCGATTTCCGAGGTAAAAATTCCGGAGAAAATGGTTTTTTCGGCATTTCCTAATCCGTTCAACAGTTCGGTATGTTTTCACATTCCCGAAAATGGCGAAATCGAAATAACCGATATTTCTGGCAAGACGATTTTTAGGAGCGATGTTAGTTCTAACAGTTTCGTATGGAAACCTAAAAATCTCGCCGGCGGAGTATATATTGCGAAGTTCGGTGGAAAAGCGATTAAAATTCTTTACATACCATAATAAAGTATGAACTCGAATAATAATGGGAAAAAGAATTCGAGTAGACTTATTTTTCTCGATGATGATACAGTAATTCGAGTAAATGAATCGGTCGGTGATGAGAAGAATTCGAGTAGATACATTATATTGATAGTTTTTTCAGCATTTATTTTGAGGTTGATGTTCGCGCTCGCTGTCCCGACTATGCCGATATCCGATTGTTCCTGGTATGATAGAACCGCCATCTCGATTTGTGATGGTGAAGGTTTTTCCATCGACGGCAAACCCACCGCATATCGAACTCCTGGATATTCTTTTGTGCTGGGAATTATTTACAAGATATTCGGGAAAAATTTCCTATATGGGTATATATTTAACGCTATTCTCGGAGCGATTTCGGTTCTTCTGCTTATTCTATTCGCTAAAATATTCACTAGAAAGTGGAAAATTATCGGTTGGATATTCGCTCTATATCCCGAGCATATTCTGTATACGAATATTTTATCCAGCGAAATGCTATTCCAAACATTGCTATTGCTTTGGTTGCTTCTTATAGTAGATGAAAAATACATAAAATCTGGAATTCTTGCGGCAATAATGACTTATGTTCGTCCTGTCGCATTATTATTGCCGCTTCTGCCGATATTATGGGATAAATATAATTGGAAAAAGCATATTATCTCGTTTGCATTGGTTATACTTATCATAACTCCCTGGGTTATCCGGAACGATTCGAAACTCGGCTCGCCTGTTCTGACGACTAATTTCTGGGTGAACTTATGGATTGGCAATAGTTTGCACTCAACTGGTAAATATTTCGACCCACAATTTCCCTCGGTAGATGATGAACTAACACAAGAAATGTGGTTTAGAAATGAATTGATTCAAGATTTTAAAGAGAATCCAGTGGAGAATACATTGGTAGTATTGAAAAATGTATTTATCAAACTCGCATATTTTTATTTTCCAGTTATGACTGCGCCAGTATGGGGTTTGGCAACAACTCTTCCGCACAAATATATTTTTATTGTCGAGATATTACTTTCGCTGATAAATACAATAGTCGTTTTGATTGCAATAAATACGATTATACTGTGGATTATTTCTTGGGTGCGTTATCTCCAAAAACCATATTCATTTGGACCCGATTTCGTTATCGAATATATAGTGCCAATAGTCATATATTTTACTGCTATAATTGCGATTTTTTTCGGAGCAGACAGATTTAGATTTCCAATACTTCCGCTGCTGATATATTGTGCAGTTGTCGGTTTCAACCGATTTTTCTCCAAAACGCAAAATTTATATTAGGGTCAATATGGGACACGATGAGTTCGAGCGGATGAAAAATCCTCTGCCGAGTGAAACCTGATTGAAAATTATTTATCTAAATTCTTTCTGATAATAATATCTGGTGCTGTCGAAATCACCTTGCCATCTATGGATGAGTGAATATTTGCACCGAGTTTGCCATCGGGAATTTTTGCGACGAGTTGAAATTTTTTCACATCTTCGCCGACCTTTACAATCGGCACGGCGGGAACGCCCGCGTGTTGTTTCAATTTAAGAATAATCTCGTCGGGCTCTGGAATCGATGGTATAAACTCTGGATGAATGTAGAAATAGTCCAATACTCCGATACGCTCGGCGAGTTTCTGCGATGGTATCCTGCGGAAATTTCGCTCCTCGAATGTATCGATATCTTCACCATTCCAGACAAATTTTACTTTATTCTCGAAAAATTTTGCTTTCAATTCACGATTGATTCTTCTCGGCGAAATTTCCATCGGGCAGGCGAACTGTTCGCATATCCCGCATTCCGAACATATAAGAGCCGATGTTAAAGACTCTATCGGCAGAGAAATCGGCATTGCCATAGCACGCATTATTTTATGCGGTTCGAGTGGATGACCCAAAAGATGTCTCGGACACAAATCTGTGCAGGCTTGACACTGCATACACGCCGATGCCGCTATCCTGAGAATATATTCGATAGGTTTCTGCCTCGATGTTATCAACCGATGTTCCGTAGGCAACACAATAAATCCCGCAGTTGTCTTTTTCACAGGTTCGCTATCATCGACAATATTTCCCATCATAGGTCCGCCCTCGATTATTGCAAAGTCATCGATTTTCGGACGGGCGATATTCAACAAATCATCGACTCGCATTCCAAGCGGGACAATCGCTGTGAATGGATGTTCGACCTCACCAGTTACAGTGAGCCATTTAGCGATTACGGGCTCGCCAGAAATCGCTTTACCAATGTTATAAATCGTCTCGACATTGTTGACCACAGCTCCGACGGCGAGAGGAATATTTCCCGGTGGAATCGTTTTGCCCAGAACTGTTCGCACGAGTTCGAATTCATCGCCCGCAGGAAAAATATCGTCGAGATAGTGCGGCTGGATATTATACTTATCGACCGCCGGATTCAGTATATTCCAGATGTCGGTATATTTTCCTTTGACACCGATATGGGCATAATTTACGCCGAGCATATCGACTATTTTCGCTATCGTTTCTGCGAGAAAATCCGCATTCCTACGCATCAATTCGATATCTTTGTGCAGAAGTGGTTCGCATTCGGCGCCATTGGCGATATAATGTTGGAAACTCGCATTTAGTTTCACCGAAGCGGGAAATCCACCGCCACCGGCGCCGACTACGCCAGCATCGGCAATATTCTGTATGAATTCTCCTCGTTCCATAAGTTATAATCAATATAATATTTATCAAAATACGCAATAAATTTTATCGATTAAGTGAACTTTTTACTGATGTATAATTATTAAATCGGTTATAGAATAGTTTTGTGGATTAATTTTTTATCAGATGTATTCGATTACGAAAAAGGACGCCAAACTCGACATAGAAAGGCAAAAACTGGATTTCAGAATTTACTCCGTTCATATTCGACCCACTCGTAAAATCAGCTGGATTTGTGATATTACTTGCCTAAATCGGACAAATTATTTTAAAATAATCTTGTCTTTTTTATATGTGTTTCTATCTTAATGAAAACTAAATCGAGGAGTAATAATGCGAAATGTAGAGGACAAAATATTCAGGGCATTGGGCAAGAAGCCTGTGGATTTGCTGATTAAAAATGCTCGTTTAGTGAATGTTATTTCCGGCGAAATCCACCCGGCAAATATTGCTATTGTCGATGGTAGAATAGTCGGTTTCGGCGATTACGATGCCGAAGAAACAATCGATATCGATGGTGAATATCTCGCACCGAGTTTCATAGATGGTCATATTCACATAGAAAGTTCGATGCTCACAGTTCCCGAATTTGCCAAGGCGGTCGTTCCGCTGGGAACAGGTGCCGTCGTCGCCGACCCGCACGAATTTGCTAATGTCCTAGGCCTCGATGGTATTCGATATGTTCTCGAAGAGCGCGAAAATCTTCCGTTGGATATTTTTGTAATGTTGCCATCTTGCGTTCCCGCCACCGAATTAGAATCGAGTGGAGCGAGACTTTCCGCATACGATATTCATCTGCTCATCAATGAACCGCGCGTGGTCGGCGTCGGCGAGATGATGAACTACCCTGGTGTTATCTCTGCCGATAGAGAGGTATTGAACAAACTATATGTAGGCCGCGATAAAATCGTCGATGGACACGCTCCAGGATTGAGTGGTAAGGAATTGAATGCCTATGTGCTCGCGGGTCCTCGCTCCGACCACGAATGCACGACTATGGAGGAAGCGCAGGAAAAACTCAGGCTCGGACTGCACATACATCTACGGGAGGGTTCATCGGAAAAGAATATGCGCGACCTCTTGCCACTGGTCAGCGAAACTAATTGGAACAATTTTAGTTTCGTCACAGATGACCGACATCCGGCATCGCTCGTTTCCGAGGGACATATTGATAATAACCTACGAATCGCCATACAAAATGGACTCGACCCGATAACAGCATTTCAAATCGCTACAATCAACACGGCGAGATTTTACAATCTCAAAAATATCGGTGCGATTGTTCCCAGATATTGGGCGGACTTCGTCATTTTCGACGACATAAGCGACCCGAGACCGAGAATGGTTTTCAAAAAGGGCAAACTTGTCGCAAAGGATGGTAAGTCGTTATTCAATCCGTCCGAAGCCGAACATTCACATATTCGCGGCACTATGAATGTCGCCAGACTCGATGATAATTCGTTCAAAATTCCTGCGAAAGGCAAGCGAATCAGAATCATCGAGGTTATTCCCGACCAAATCATCACGAAGAACACTATCGACGACGCAAAAATCGAGAACGGTTATGCGATTGCCGACCCCGAGCGAGATATCGCCAAATTCGTCGTTATCGAGCGTCATCGTGCATCGGGGAACATCGGTAAAGGGTTCGTGCGCGGTTTCGGAATAAGGAACGGGGCATTCGCATCGTCCGTCGCCCACGATAGCCACAACCTCGGTGTTCTCGGAACGAACGATAAAGATATGCTTTTAGCGGCTATTCGAGTTATCGAGCTCGGCGGAGGACTCGTAATCGTATCGGATGGAAGAGTTCTGGCTGAACTTCCACTGCCCGTCGCGGGATTGGTGAGCGATAAACCGCTCTCCGAGGTTAAAGCCAATGTGGAGAATCTAATCGAGACAGCGAAGAATATCGGTTGCACTTTGCCTGACCCGTTCGCAGCGATGAGTTTCCTATCGCTCGTGCCAATTCCGGCGTTGAGACTCACGGACAAAGGATTGGTCGATTCGCAAAAGTTCAAGATAATCGATGTGTTCGAATAATTCTTATTAAATCCATAAAGAAAACGAATAGAAAAAAATTAACATCATTTCCCGAATTCATATCTTACTTCGAGCGAGATATAAGATGTTTGGATATTATCACCCTTTCGGGTGTGCCACTCGGGAGAATACGATACGGATAGGTCTGCACGGATTTTCTTGGCGAACCAAACTGAAACCATTCCAGAAACATCGACAAAAACATAATCCGAGAGAAATTCTTCGGTATCTGCAACATCAGAAAAAAATCGTTTTCCAAAATCTATATCGGCGAATAGCCAAAACGCCCCATAATTAAGATGGTTTGCGGAAACACCTATTCCGAACTCATTGAAAGATTCACCCGCATACTGACTTTTTGCCCACTGAGAAGAATATAGAGGTCCTACTCCGAGTCGCCAACTATCGAAATCTCTCTGCACCATCGGTTCGAGTTCGAGATATGTATAATCGAAAAAAATATCGTCCTCGGTGTCGTAGACTCTTTTTTCGAAATCGATTTTCGGCTCGATGAAGATTCCACCGAGCAATATGGATTGATTACTCCAGAAATATAAGGACGAATACGAACCGCTTTCATCCTCCGATGGAAAATGTTTTCGGTCGTATCCGATGAGCAAATCGCTGAAATGTCCTGCCTTCCAAAGTTTGGCATAGGATAGTTCTAATTGCCTTCTATCGTAGTTAGCATCGGCTGAATCGGGAACACTGCGAAATGAATAATTCCACGAAATATTGCCATCCCCCTCTAATAATGGAAATTCATAACTCAATCGTGAACGCAAAAGGTCGTAATCATAGTAGAATTCGCCGATTTGCGAATAGTTTTTGCCCTCGACCCAAACTCGTGCGGAGAGTTTTTTCAAATCCATTTTCTGACCGAGTTCGAGACTAAATCGGTGCTTGAAATAGCCGACAATATCGTTATCTTTCGAATATGGTGCTCTACCTTCGATAATCTCCGACATCTCCGTCCGAAATTCGCCGATTTTGTATTTCCATTTTAATCTAATATTGCCCCAGAAACTTTCACCTCCTATATCTGATGAGAATTCACTCGAAAATTTATGCGATTTCAAATCGAATGAATACGAACCATCGGCGAGTATCTTGGGCTCCGTAGTAATCGAAATGGTATCCTGCTCGAGAATCGAATATTTTTGTCCGACCATAGAGCCACCAAAACCGACCCGCAAATCGGACGAGTCACCATAGATAACGGCAAATATTGGCAATAAAAATAAGAATATCTTTCGCATACTCCACAAATTTTTCCCTTAAAAAGCATCGAAGCACAATGCTTTTGTAATTTTTTTTACCGCTGTTTTCAAGCGACCAGATACGATATAAACCCGCGTATCTCTCCAAATTGAAATCGTGTAAAATAATTATATCTATTTTAGATACACAATCCGTTTCGTAATCGTCTGCCCATCGCTCATCGCTGCACGCACGAAATAAATCCCAGACGAGACAGATGCATCAGGTGTCCAGATGAATTCCCTGCCCGCCTCGCCGATACTTAGCTCGTCTGTCCCCTTTACAGAATGAGACAGAGGTTCGTTCACAACAACATTCCCTCGGACATCATATATCGCGATTGAGGTCGGTCGAGACGAATAGTTATGCGTCTCTACGAAAATATTGCACGAGGAATTGAACGGATTGGGATATGCACTCATAGATATGGTCGATGGTAAATTATGTTTTCCCTGATTGATGATTTCTGTCGGCAATGCAGTATATAATCCCACATAGTTGATATACCAGCCAGCATCGGTATTTCGGGATGAACTGCCGAAATCGAAAAATACCTGAACCGAATGCCCTATCCAAGGCGATAAGTCGAATGCTTCCTCCTGCCAAAAATCGTCTAATGTATCTCCATAAATCGGCTGCCATTTCGTAAAGTTATTATACTGCGATGCCTCGCCATCGTATCCGCACTGCGGGAATATTACGAATGTATCGCTGCCATCCACACATAGTTTTACATTAGCACCATCGTGTTTCAGCGGAGTAGTCGATGCTTGCATCCTATACCAATGCCAAATCGTCAGATACGGGACAGTGCCGTCGTCGGGAATTGACATCGATGGTGTTTCCAACCGCGATTGAGAACTGTCGCTGTAATCGCTCGAAAGTTTCGTCGCCCAGCAACCGCTGCCATAAGGCACAGAGGAAGGTCCGTATGATGGCACTCCCCATTCCCAATCCTGATAATAATCGAAAGAACTCGTCGAAAAACCGCCGTTCGATGTCCCGAGATTATATTCATATAGCGGAGTTTCGACACAAGGTCCCGAAATCGTTCCCGTGGATGGAAATCTAAAATCCCGCACCGATGTATGAATTAGAAAGTAATAATTATGCGGGTCATCGGTAAGCGAAGTGGAAAAATAAAATGTTTTCCCCGTGGCAACCGCACCATCCGATTCCGTCATCGTGTATGGTGTGCCGTCGATATATACGGTTGCGGACAGCGGTATAGTATCGACCGGACTTGCATAAGTAATTTTGAAAGTGAAAGTATCTTCGGCAGAGCCTGCCCAAGGTATAACACTTCCTGCACCGACATATCCTTCCAATTGCGATTGCACCGCGATATCATCTATAAACCAGCCGTGATTATGCACACCAGCATCGGAATTGAATCGAAATCTCAAAAGAATTTGCTCGCCAGCACCGCCAAACGATGAAAGGTCGGCATAAGCAAATTTCCATCCCTTAGATGGACCGGTGAACGACAAAACATTCGCCCAACTCGAACCATCATCCGTGGATACCTCGACGAAACAGGAATCGTAATTATACTCTGTCTCATAGAAATGCCAGAATGTAAGCACAGGGTTCGCCGGCAAAATTATCGGATTCGCACTTGTCAAGCTTGCAGCAGTGTTATCGGAATATTGAAATGGCGATGAACCCGTTTCATTTCCCGCATAGAAAGAATACTCGCCAGAATTTTTTCTATACGATGTTATGTGCCAAGGCGACTCGGCGTTCCACTGTGAGATTCCACTCTCGGCATCGTCAAACAATCCACCGGTGCCGATTAGCAATGTAATCGTATCGACACTCGTATATCCTCTCGATTCGGTCGCTGTGTGATAAATTTTCGCTGCATAAGGAGTTGGGCATCCAAAGCTTATCGAAACACGATACAATGTGGGATTTGTCGCGCTCCCTGATGGTGCAATCGTTCCGAAGTTTGCATCGGCAACAGTAATAGAAATATTCGGGTCATCCTCGCTCAGCGAACCGATGACATTTCTCGCATCATCGCCGCCGATATTGTCGAGTGTAATCGAAAGACCGACCTGTTCGCCGGGTTCGAAAAAGCCGTCGCCATCACCGAGGTCGATAAGAGAATCGTGAGCAAAAATAATATCCGGTGTTCTAATTATAAGGTTGAACTGTGATGTCCAGGTAGAACCAGCATCGTCTGTAATATTCAAATCCAGAGGAATTACAGAACTATCATCGGGATTGCCCAACAATTGCAAAACGAATGGGTCGAGCGCCATCACGGTATCTCCGGTAACTATCGTGCCATAGCGGGATGAACTATCTGTTATTTCGATATATGGCGAACTCGACGACAACAAAGCATCGACATTATTTGCATTTTCAGAGCCATCGTTCCTCAAATCTATCCATAGAGCAACAGTTTCGTCTGCATCGGCAATCGCATCGTTATCACCGGTTGAGCCAGAGCCACCATCATCTTGAACCGCGCAGGAATTATATGAAATGTATGGACCATTGGAACTCACGACTATGAAACTTTCATACGGAATTTTATTGTATGCGGTAACAGTTACCCATAGAGTTTCACCGGGACTCGCAGATGAATATGACAGAGTAATATTCCCCGATGAATTCGTATATTCGGCGGAATGAATCGAGCCATCATCGGTTATACATACGAGGGCATCTTGAACAGGATTTCCAACAGATGTAACATCGAAATCTATATTTCCATCGCCCTGTGGAATCGCGGATGGATGAGAAACAGTTAGCGATTGTGGAGCTCCCCACCAGAGAGCGAGCGATGGGTCGCCGAAAAGATTATACATATCGTAATAATACTCCGAACTGCTCGGATATCCATTATATACAGCAAGGAGTGCCTGAAAACGCATTCCGCCAGTGAACATCCACTCATCGACGAAGACAGAATCCATCATTTTTCGCTCGAATTCATCGTCCTCGTCCCAATATGTATAGTCCGATGCCCCCAAAGATGCGATCGCGCCCTTGCCTATCTGACGAATCCAGGTCTCCATAAAGCATTCATCATACTCTCCGAACATCCCTGTCTGACAAGCATTGGAAATTACCATCGGATACATTCCTGTATTTGTCAGATTTCTGACATCGCTTTGTCCCACAGCAGGACCTGCCCATCCGTAGTTATATCCGTGTCCCGTATAGTTTGCCACCATAACTCCAGAATTTATGGAGTTCACGACATCCGCACCTGTTCCGCCGTAATATGCCCAAATGGTATCGATTCTCGTATATCCGTTCGGTGCATATCGATTTTGGGCAACATAGCGTTGAGTTTCCTCGGCGAAACCGTGATATGAATCATCGTCGCTCGCGGGAAGACAAACCGCTCGTGCCCAATCTGTGCCTGTGCCGAATGCAAAGTGTTCGTAATCGATAATCCTATTCACCATCTCCGCCACCTGCTCAACCGAAGTCAGCGAAAGTCTGCCGACAAAACAATCGGGAATATAATCGCTTCCGGAAAGTTCGCTGTATGGATTATCCGATGAACTTCCCGACGACCCACCGGTAAAAGTCGGAATATCGGCTACATCGCCGACTAAAAGCACGAAATCGATGTTGCCAGAGTCATATTGTGTTTGAATGTAATTTTTGATGGAGTTGGCTGTGCCACCGAGCTCCGATGCGGTTTTCAAATCGACGATGAAACCTTTACGACTTTTCCAATGCACGAGATTAGCAAGCGTAGATGAATATGTAGAGCCAGTAACTATGAGAAAATGAATATCTGTCGGCGGAACCCAGAGGTTTTCGTAAAATTCGGAATTCACTATGCTATGGTCGATGATATTGTCGTAATATTTCAATCGATGTTGCTTTTTCGTTTTCTTGGTTGCAGAAATATCGGCATCGGGAGTGGCGATATGAATTTTTGCACTCTCGATTATTGTCAGTTCGCCCTTCGCTGGATTATAATTTACGGGTCGAATTTCCACCAATGCGAGCCGATGGTCTCTTGCCTGAACGATGTCCAAAATCTTTACGGGAGAATCGAACTGCCAATTATTAGATACATAGAAACTCCAATCTACCATAAATTTTGGCTTAAAATTCGCGACTTTCGGTATCGGCGTTTGACGAGGATAGATGAAGTTAGGCAGCCAAAGATGATGTAAAAATACCTTTTTTTGCTCGATTTTTTCGACACTGACCGATGGTGTGCATCCCTGCGGTATTTCCACCCATATACGAACGACTGGAAGTTTCGGGTAACCGATTTCCGATGATGGGCTCGAACCAAGCATTTCGACATCTGTGAAATCACCATTTTTGCTTTTTATGATTCTCAGATTCAATTTACCGGAGGAATAACCAATATCTATCGATGAATAATCGCAGGAAAGTGTTTTTACCATTGCCACACGAGGACTTTCCGCAAAGAGCAAGACAGCAAAAAACGAAAGGAATAAAATTTTTTTAAACATCTCAAAGCCTCCAGAATGATTCGCAAACTTTTATAACGAATATATATAATGAATAATAGAATTAAATTCAAGTATTATTTTAATTTGTGGGATTATAACTTATTTTATCTAATTTCGGAGGTTATATAAATTAACCTCCCTTGTATGGAAAAACAAAACACAGGGAGGTTTCAAACGAAACAGCATTTCTATAA
>CAYRNI010000041.1:9568-15916 GCA_964425665.1 uncultured bacterium | reverse complement strand
TGGATTCCGATAATTCTGGCGATTTTGATTATTCTGGTATGGCGAGGCGGGAAAATCGGACGGCTGACGGCTCTCGGTGTTGTAATTGCGTTCGCAATAACCGACCCGCTGTCTGCACGAGTGTTGAAACCGCTCATCGGAAGGGTTCGCCCGTGCTATGCTCTCGACTCTGCTGTAAGGTTGTTGTGGACTTGCGGAGGGAAATTTTCTTTTCCGTCGAACCACGCCGCAAACTCCGCTGCGATAATTTCTGTGTTCGGATATTTCTATCGCAAATCGCTCCGGCTCGGCGTTCCGATTGTGATTGCTGTGGGACTTTCGAGAGTATATTTAGGTGTTCACTATCCGCTCGATGTCTTAGGTGGCTTCGCAATCGGCACGGTTATAGGCACAGGTATCGCTTATGCCGAGGCAAAAATATTTCATATCAATAATAATATGGTGCATAACAATACAATGCACGATACATATAATAAATCACATTAAGTAATAATTATAATTAACATTAATATCAATATGTTATATTCGTGATGATGAAAGTAATATTCGGAAAAATTTTTCACAACGGTGAAAATTTCAGTCGGCTACTTATCGACGATGACAAAATTATCGCACTTGATAACGATAGAACCGCTCCCGATGGTGCAGAAATTCTCGATTTCGGCGATAAACTCATTCTTCCACCGCTTGTCGATAGCCACACTCATTTTTTCCAGACGGGGCTGTATCTCGGTGCGCTCGATGTCTCCCATATATCGACAAAGGATGGATTGTTGTCATTTATCCGTGGAAGCGCACTCGACAATTTCAGAATCGGCGAGGTCGTATGGATATTCGGTTTCGACCCAATAGACGAGATGCCCAATTCCGCCGAACTGGAATCTGTTGCACCGAATATCCCGATATTTTTACGACGAGTCGATGGACATTCTTGCTCGTTGTCGAAATCGGCGCAAAAAATGATTCCCGATGATATGCGAAATCAGAGTGGTATATATACTGGCATCTTGCAGGAAAAAGTCGTGGATTATTTTCTGCGTTTGGTCGGCAAAGACGAACTTATTCTCGCTGCCAATCGAGTTGCAGAATCGGCTGTCAAAGTCGGTGCGATGAGAATTCATTCTCTTGTCCCCTATATCGAATGGGCTGAAATTTTGATGAAAATTCAAAAGGATTTGCCAATAGAAACCGAGATATTTGTCGAGAGCACCGATGTCGAATCGGTCGCCGAGCTCGATTTGAAGCAAATCGGCGGCTGCATCCTGCTCGACGGCTCGTTCGGTTCGCATACGGCGGCAATAACCGAGCCATACGCAGACGCCCCGAATAATAGCGGAATTTTGTATTTCACAGACGAGAAATTACTATCGTTTTTCCAATCGGCGCGGGATAAAAATCTCGCTGTGGCTATGCACGCAATCGGCGATAGGGCAATCGAACAATATATCCGCTGTGCCGAGAAAGTCGCTGATGGCGAACAATTGAAACGCTGGCGTATAGAACACGCCGAACTCATAAACCGAAATCAAATCGAGCGTGTGCAAAAACTCGGACTGACATTGAGCGTGCAGCCCGCATTCGAGAAATTCTGGGGCGGACAGGATAAAATGTATGCAAAAAGACTGGGCAAGCGATGGATGATGACGAACCATTTCAGAGATGAAATCGATGCGGAAATTCTACTGCTCGGTGGCTCCGATTCATACATCACACCTATCGACCCTGTTTCGGGTATTTTCGATGCGATGAACCACCCGAACAAATCACAGCGATTGACACAGAACGAAGCCATCTCGCTATTTACCGAAAATCCGCTGAAATGGAGATATAATAAATCCGAAATCGACATTTCAGAAATGTATAGAGTGAACGGCGAATTGAAATTCATCGTTCTCGATGGCGATTTCAAAAAATCGATTCCCGAGATACTGAAAGTCACTTAAGAAGCATATCTCGTAATCAATTGAACTCTCCCGCATTGGCGAAATGAATCGCGAAGAAATCGCAAGATGGCATCGCGAGGCATTGAAATACCTTACTGAGTGCAAGGAAACCCGAATTCAAGTCGGGTTTGAAAAGGACTCGGCGAACGATTTTAATCGCCAGTCTAAAAATACAAGAGGTCTTTGACCGCTCGTAATTTCGCGTAAGACTAACTTAATGATTTTACATCAGAGGAACATTCTATCTTGGCAAAGAGCCGAAAATAAACTTTTGGGGCACTATGTTCGGTGTGAATTCGGCTTACTTCCAGTTTTATCGAAAGGTTTGCTCTGCACGAATTCTGCCAATCGACAAAAATCATCGATTTGCAGTTGCTCGGCGCGAGCATTTTCATCTATACCGAGCGATGTAAAAATCTTTTGCCAATCCATAACATCACGGAAAACGGCGAGATTTGAAATTACTTTTTTCCGCCGTCGAGAAAATGCTGCTCGCACCAGGCGAGTGAAAATATCGTCATCGACATTCGGGAAAATAATTTCTTCGCGTGTTTTCAGATGAACCGCTGTCGATACGATTTTCGGAGCAGGGTTAAAACTTCCAGGACTTATATCGAAAAGTTTGCCGATTTTAAAATATCTGCCGAGTATCACAGATGGTATCCCATAGATTTTACTGCCAGGTTCGGCACAAATCCTTTGAGCGACCTCTTTCTGCATAATCAAAAATGCCGAATTTATCGCACGGTAGTTCCTCGCGAACCAAAACAATATCGGCGTCGTTATCGAATACGGAATGTTCCCGACGAGAGTGAGCCTCTCGCCATAATAGTTTTTAATCCGATGCAAATTCAGGGCGAGTATATCCTGTTGGATTACGAAACCTTTGCGATGAGGAATCTTTTCGTTCAGCGAGTTCGCCAAATTCTCGTCGAGTTCCACCGCTATGGTTTTGTCGAAATGCTCGACCAATCTCTCTGTGATGACACCTTTGCCTGGACCTATTTCGATTGCAATTCCACCATCGCCTATAAATTCCGTAAATTTTTGGACAATTCCGCGATTGACCAAAAAATTCTGCCCTAATGCCTTTTTCGTATGGTGAATATATGGCGAGGGAAATCCGAACAATTTCACCGCATTTTTAGTTGTTCGATGTGCGACTCGCTCTACCGAAATTTTTTTTATCTCCGCGATTTTTTCCGCTATCAGTGGAATGTTTGCCGGCTCGTTTCGTTTTCCTCTATGTGGATGTGGCGAAAGATATGGGCAATCGGTTTCCAGCAAAATTTTATCGAGTGGAATTTGCTCTATTAAATCCTGTCGATGAAAATTTTTGAATGTAATCACTCCGCCGAGCCCGATGTAGAAATTTCGACTCAACGCCCATTCGAGAAAATCTTTATCACCCGAGAATGCGTGAAGCACTCCGCTAAAATATTGGGATTGTTCCAAAATTTCCCGCGCTTTTTCGTGGGCTGAGCGAATATGGATTATCATCGGAAGTTTTAGTTCTTTCGCCAACCCGATTTGCGCGCGAAAAATCTCGATTTGTTTATCGGGTGGTGAATGCTCGCGGTAAAAATCCAATCCGATTTCACCGATTGCCACAACTTTGGGATGTCCGGCGAGTTTTTTTATCTCGTTAAGCCAGTTTTCGTTGAGATTAACGGTTTCATTCGGATGCACACCCACAGCAGACCATATCGCTGGATATCTCTCTGCGAGTTGGAGACTCGCTCGGGAACTCGAAATATCCACCGCCACATCTATAATACGCACGACATCGGCATCCGATGCCCGCTGGATAACATCGGCTCTGTCATCATCGAACTGCTCGAAGTCGAGATGAGAATGTGTATCGCAAAATTTTTGCATATTAAAATTCCCCATTTTTTAAGTTATGCTTGACTTTTTTTGATAGCAATTTATTTTTTAGAATTAAATTGCCTAAACAGGAGGAAATTTTTAATGGAAAAATCGAGAAAAAGGGAAATGATTGAGCGTTTTGCTCGCAGTAAAAACGATGTGGGTTCACCGGAGGTGCAAATCGCGATTCTAACCGAGAGAATCAAAGAATTGACAACACATTTTGCGAAGCATCCGAAGGACACAAATTCTAAGCGTGGATTTTTAATTCTTATCGGCAAAAGAAGAAGATTATTGGGTTATCTTCGCAGAAAAAATTATCAACGCTACCGCGAACTTATTGCGGAACTCGGTTTGAGAAAATAACATTACACAAGAGAGAGATTTATGAAACACACAAGAGTAGAGACAACTATTGCAGGACAGAAACTGATTCTCGAAACAGGGAAACTCGCCAAGCAAGCCGATGGAGCGGTATGGGTTCAGATGGGGGAATCGGTTGTTTTCGTTACTGCTGTAGCAGCAAAAGAACCGAAGGCATATCAAGGTTTTTTCCCACTGACAGTGGATTATCGAGAGCGTGCTTATGCCGCGGGAAAAATCCCCGGCGGTTTTTTCAAACGCGAAGGGAAACCTTACGAACACGAAGTTTTAAGAGCGAGACTTATCGACCGTCCACTCAGACCGATGTTCCCTCAGGATTTTAACTACGAAACTCAGGTTCTTACATATGTAATCTCATACGACCAAATAAATGAACCCGATGTTTTGGCTATGGTTGGTGCATCCGCAGCGGTGGCTATCTCCGACATCCCGATGAAAGAGCCGTTCGGCGCCGTCAGAGTGGCATACATAGATGGAGAATATGTTATCAATCCGGCTGTGACCGATAAAGAGAACTCGGACCTCGATATCGTTATCGCTGGCACGGGTCAGGATATTCTTATGGTCGAGGGCGGAGCGTTCGAGGTATCCGAGGATGTGCTTCTCGGTGCGCTGAAAGTTGCTATGCCGGAACTTTCTAAAATCGTCGAACTTCAAAACGAACTCATAGCGAAAGCGGGAAAGCCAAAGCGTGAATATGAACCTATGAAATCCACCGAGGGCTTATACGAGGATGTCGAACAACTCGCAGCAGAAAAATTGAACGAAATCATACGCATTCCCGATAAACTCGAGCGTATCCGTCAGCGAAGAATGTTGAAAAAACAAATACTCGAACAATTGGCTGAGAAATATACCGAAGATGATGAACCTTTCATCCATATCGCTACCGATGAGGTGGAGAAAAAACTGATGCGAAAAATGGTTCTCGACGAGGGCAGGCGAATAGATGGCAGAGGCTACGATGAAATCCGCCCTATTTCTATCGAGGTGGGTATTCTGCCGAGGGTTCACGGCTCGGCACTTTTCACACGAGGCGAAACGCAATCGATTACCGCGCTCACCCTCGGGACTAAACTCGATGAACAAAAAATCGAGGACCTCGAGGGCGAATCTTTCAAGAGTTTTATATTGCATTATAATTTCCCTCCGTTTTCGGTCGGGGAGGTTGGAAGACATTTCGGTCCGGGCAGAAGAGAAATCGGACACGGGCATCTCGCCGAAAGAGCACTTACCCCTGTTATCCCCGTCGAGGATTCGTTTCCATACACTATACGAATCGTCTCGGATATTCTCGAATCCAACGGCTCGTCCTCGATGGCAACGGTTTGTGCAGGAACTCTCGCTCTTATGGATGCTGGCGTCCCGATTAAGAACCCCGTCGCCGGTATCGCTATGGGACTTATAAGCGAAGGGGATAAATTCGCCGTTCTAACGGATATTCTCGGCGAGGAGGACCATCACGGAGATATGGATTTCAAGGTCGCCGGAACAAAGGATGGAATCACAGCATTTCAGATGGATATCAAAGTTCCAGGAATTTCATTCGAGGTTATGGAAAAGGCACTGATGCAGGCGAAAGCGGGAAGAGAATTTATACTCGGGAAAATCATCGAATCTATACCCGAACCGAGAAAAGAACTCTCGCCTCATGCACCTCGTATAGTCACATTGCATATCAACCCTCATAAAATCGGGGATTTAATCGGTAGTGGCGGAAAAGTCATCCGAGGAATTCAGGATGAAACCAACACCACAATCGCAATAGAAGAGGATGGAACGGTATTTATCTCCGCTCGTTCTCCCGAGGATATGGAGAAAGCGGTTAAAATTGTCGAGAGTATCACGGTCGAGCCACAAATCGGTGAGGTGTATGAAGGAACGGTCACTCGCATCACGAATTTCGGAGCGTTCGTAAAAATCACGCCGTCTGTCGAGGGACTTTTGCACATATCCGAGGTCGCTCACAGGAGAATCGACAATGTAGAGGACTATCTGAAAGTCGGCGATAAGGTAAAAGTAAAGATTTTGGATATCGACCAACAGACAGGTAAAATCAGACTATCGCGAAAGGCATTAATCGACCGCTCGGATGAGGATGCTCCAAAAAGACATTCGTCCGGCTCCTCTAAAAGAAGAAATAGATATTGAT
>CAYRNI010000041.1:0-9468 GCA_964425665.1 uncultured bacterium | reverse complement strand
TTTGAATTTTCTATGGAGGAATAATAATGTATGCAGTAGTGGAAATTGCAGGTATGCAAATGAAAGTCGAAGAGGGAATGAAAGTTTGGGTTCCCTATATGAAAAATCATAACGAGGGCGAGAAAATTTCATTCGATAAGGTGTTGCTCGTCGCCGATGGCGATGAAATCAAAGTCGGCAAGCCCGTTGTCGAAGGCGCCTCTGTCGAAGGAACTTTTCTCGGCTATGCGAAGGGACCAAAACTTATCGTCTTCAAGAAAAAGCGACGAAAAGGTTATCATAAAAAACGCGGACACCGAGAACACTATTCCGTTCTAAAAATCGACAATATAAAAGCATAAAATGTCGCTATCTTCGATTCGATTATCATTTTCAAGAATCGTTGTGAGTTTGCCATCTGAATTATAAAAAATACAATTATAAGCACAGTTTGGTGCAATGCGTCTAATAAAAATCACATCTCTATTTTTGTTTGCCTTCTCGCTTCTATTCGGTGCAGAGACGATTCGGAAAATTACGGTTATCGGATGTGAAGCTACCAGTCCTGAACTTGTCCGTGTCAACAGCGGACTCGAAGAAGGCGAACCATACTCCACATCGAAAATCGAGGATGCTGTTAAAAGTATATACGCTCTCGGCAATTTCGCCGATGTTAGAATTCTGACGACGAAAACTCCATACGGCTACGATATCGAGATTCGCGTCGTAGAACTTCCACGCGTCGAATCAATCGAGTTCGAAGGCAATAAGAAAATAAAAGATGAGGATTTGGAAAAGGAAATAAATCTTGTCGATGGTAGTTTTATCTCGGATGCCGCGATTTTCGATGCGATAAAGAAAATCGAGAAGAAATATAATAAAGAGGGCAGATACGATGTATCGGTGAAATACGAGTTGAAAGATAGCGAGCAAAAAAACTATAAAAAACTTATATTTCACATAGATGAGGGCAAAGATTTAAGAGTCAAACAGATAAAATTTGTCGGGAATAAGGAATTTTCGGATAAAAAACTTCGCCGCCAGATGGATACTAAACAGAGGTGGCTTTTGCGCTCAGGTAAATTCGACCCCGAAAAATACCAGAAGGATTTGCAAAATATCGAAGATTTTTATCACAGCAAAGGTTTTATTACAGCACAGATTACTAAGGATACTGTGGAAAAGACCGATAAGGGGATATTCATCACGATTTATATCGACGAGGGTAAAAAATATTACCTCAAAAACATCTCGGTTCAGGGAAATAAGATATTCGCGACGGACAAGTTGATGAAATATTTCAAACTCGAACCGGGCGATGTTTTCAATCAGAAGAAAATGGATGAATCGATTCAGAATATATATCTTGCATATAGCGACGATGGATATATTCACGCTCAGGTGAACCCCGAAAAGCAAATTTCGGGGGACAGTGTTTCCGTCGATGTTTCAATCGAAGAGGGACCGCAGGCACATATCCATTTGATAAATATCGCGGGGAATACGAGAACATTCGAGAAAGTTATCCGACGGGAACTCGTTTTATATCCGGGCGATGTTTTCCGCAGAAATCTTTTAGTAGTCAGCCAGCGCAATGTGTATTTTCTCAACTATTTCGAGGATGTCGTTCCGGAGTTTAATATTCTGCAAAATGGCGATGTAGATATCACGCTCAAAGTCACCGAGAAACCTATCGGCAAATTTCAGGTCGGAGCGGGATACAATGCTCAGGACAAACTAACAGGCAACATTTCTATCGGTTGGCCTAATGTTCTCGGAAGAGGCTGGACATTGGATTTGAGCTACGAGTTCGGTAAATTGAAAAACAATTTTTCAATTTCGTTCACGGAGCCGTGGCTTTTCGATACGCCGACATCGTTCGGGTTCGATTTATACAATACTCGCTGGACTTGGTCGGGATACTATACAGAATACCGCACGGGTGGTGCGATTCGACTCGGCAGGAAATTATGGAGACCGCGTTATGTCAGTATTTCTGGACGATATAAACTCGAATCTGTTAAATACGAGGATATCGGCAGCAACTATACGCCATCGCCCGCTTATGACATCACACAAATAGATTGGCCTCGAGTAGAATCCTCGATATTGCTGGCAATAGAGCGAGATAGCCGCGATTCGCGAGTGTTCGCATCGAAAGGTAGCAGAAACACGATAAGTTTCGAGAACTCCGGCGGAATAATCGGCGGACAAATAGAATTTCAAAAGCTTTGGCTGAAATCCGACTGGTATTTTCCAGCTCATAAGTATCTGACACTTGTCGGTAAAGCGCATCTGGGGCTTCTTGCGAATCTGTGGGGAGATAACCCCGATGCTGTGCCGTTCGGTGAAAGATTTTTCCCGGGCGGTGTCAGTTTCGATGGTCAAATTCGCGGTTATACCGACCGTTCTGTCGGTCCGATTGCGTGGACAGAGGCAGGATACGACTCGTCAGCTATCCCCGATGCGAACGGCAGAATTCCACTGACGAGCCCATCGACACCGTATATGCCCGGCGGAAGAGCGGTGCTGATACTGACAGGCGAACTTCGTTTCCCGATAATGAAGGACCAACTTTATGTGGGGCTTTTCGGCGATGCAGGTAATTCCTGGCTCGACCCGAAGGATATTCAGTTAAAAGGATTGAAAAGGTCGGTCGGTGTCGGAGCGAGGTTTGTCGTGCCTATGATGGGTATTCTCGGAATCGATTTCGGCTATGGTTTCGACAAAACCAAACCCGGATGGGAAATGCACTTCCAAATTGGACCAGAATTTTAAGACAAATCTGAAACCACAATCAATGGAACATATATCTCAAGCCACATAAACAGAACGAGTCCTGAAATAATAATAGAATAAATTGCCCAAGCTAATCCTTGTTCTTTCGTTTTTATTATTCTTGCAATCGCCAGAATGGCGAATATGAGTGAAACAATAGAGATAACTCCTGTGTCCCATATTATTCCATAGGACATCAGTTTTGCCCAACCTATGAGTAGTGATGGATTTTCAAAATAGTGAATTAAAATCGCTATCGAAAGAACCGAAAACAGGAAAGCGGCGATGGACAATGACATCGATACTTTTGCAAATGCTACGATTCTTAATGTTTCTCCTTTTTTTCTTTCATAGGAGCGGTGTATCAAAATCTGAGATATTTCTCCACCGACTGCAAGCACTAAAAATACGATAATAAATACAGTTTGACTATCGAAGATTGTGCCAGCTAATATCCCTATAAAAAATCCGATAAGGCTCGCTATTCCAGGTGTAAAATAATGTGGAACACTTTTACTTATTCTCATAATACCTCCTGTTTTTCTATAGCCATCATTCTGATAATTTCGTCCTCTCTGTCTTTTCCTGTCAGAATTTTAGCCAATACCTTTGTCTTTTGTTTGCTAACGATTTTCTCCAATGCGATATGATGATTTGCTCGCCTAGCAATCGGGTGTAGATGCGAAATCACGATTACTTGCTTGCTTTCGGCGAGTTTCGCGAGCCTTTCGGCGACCTTTATAGCAGTTTGCCCACCGATACCCGCATCGATTTCATCGAACAGCGAACATCCTGCCACATTCGACGATGGTAGAACCACTTTGACAGCGAGTGCCAATCTCGAAAGTTCCCCACCCGATGCGATTTTCCGCAGTGGCTGAACGGGATGTCCAGGATTCGCAGAGAATAAAAATTCCACTCTCTCGAAACCGCGGGCAGTCAATTTAACAGGTTCATCGCCGAGTGAAAATGGACTCGTATCATCGGGAATTCGCTCGAATTTAACCGAAAATTCCGCATTATCGAACCCTAACGATTTCAATTCGGCTCGAACCTTGCTCTGGAGCTTTTTTCCCGCACCTAATCGCTTATGCGACAATTCGGATGCTTTTTCATTCAATTCCCGAACGGTTTCCGCAATTTCGTTTTTCAATTTCTCGATTTCCTCATCTACATTTTCGGACTCGAAGGAAATTTTTTCGAGTTCTTTCCGATACTGCACGAGTTCGGATAAACTTTTATGGTATTTACGCTGAAGGTCTCCCAAAAAAGAGAGCCGTTCTCTTATACTCTCTGCGAGTTCGGGGTCGTATTCCACACGAGCCAGTTCGTTCGATATGCTGGAAATTTCCTCCGATGCCGCTATAATCGTATCGAGATATTCCACCACCTTGTCGAGATTTTTCATAATCGGCAGCGATTTCGCTCGATTCCGCAATTCGCCAGCGATTTCCACGATGCTACCATCACCCTCATAGACTTTCTCGCTCAGATTTTGTGCGAACTCGAGAATTCGTTCGGTAGATTCTAAAATTTCCAATTTCTCCTCGAGTTTTTTCTCCTCGTCGATATCTTCGAGTTCAGCAGCATTCAATTCTTCGAGTTCGAACTTCACCAATCTTTGCTGACGCAATATCTCATCTCGTTTATTTTCGATTTCATTCAACTTTCCCACCAAGTCGTTCCAAACATCGAATTTTTTTCGGACGGCATCGCGCAGCGAATATACATCGGCGAACTCATCCAGAATGTCGAGATGATACGATGGGTCGAAAAGCAATTGATGCGAGTGCTGCCCGTGAATATCCACAAGAAATCTCCCGATATTTTTGACCATCTCCGCGGTGGCAGGTCTGCCATTTATCCAGAAATAACTTCTGCCCGCTTTGGTTATTCTCCGTTCTATTACGATTTCATCGAACTTGTCGCCATCGAAATCTGCTTTTTCATTAGCGCTCAAAAATCTTGCCGAAACTATAAGTTCGTCTCTCCTCGGTCCGATTCTATCTACGCCACCTCTTTCGCCAAGGAGCAACTTCAATGCTCCCACGAGAAGAGACTTGCCCGCACCCGTTTCGCCGGTGATAACATTCAAACCCTCAGCGAAATTTATAATGAGTTTGTCGATTATAGCATAGTTTTCTATGTGAAGTTCACAAAGCATATTCAGAAAAGACTGACTTTAACTTTCAGATATTTCTGAGGATTTTTCCTGATATCTTGCACGAGCGAATCGAGCGATGATACACTCGAAACGAGTTTATTGTAAAGTTCCTTATTACTTATGAGCGAACCGGTGGTCCCCTGCCCCGCTCTAATTTGTTCGACGAGCGAATCTATTTTCGCGACGGATTTCACCATATTATTATACAATGTCGGGTCTCTGAGCAATTTTTTCAATGTCCCCTCGCCTCTTTTCAGAGTATCGGTCAATGCGGATATTTCCATCAGTGTGGTATCGATATGGTGATACAACGACTTATCATTGAACAGAAGCCCGATTGTTCCCTCATTATTGTTCACTTTATCGGTTAATTTTTGAACGAGTGTGAGAAGATGCGCCAAGTCAAAATACATTACCGGTTCGTTTATCAATTTCCCGAGAGTTCCTTCCCCATCGTCTATTTTCCTCGCTATATTTTTCACCGACGATGCGGTCTCCGTAATATCGTCCACAACACCGATACTGCGAGAAATCATCTCTTCGAAGTCTATTGGATTCGT
Source organism: uncultured bacterium (assembly GCA_964425665.1). Lineage (GTDB taxonomy): Bacteria > UBP14 > UBA6098 > B30-G16 > B30-G16 > JAGGZE01. The sequence continues at coordinate 3,987 of CAYRNI010000041.1, read as the reverse complement.
GCTCCGGATATAATCTTTGTCCTCGAGCATAAGCGAATCGGGTGAACCCAATGTTATCGCTATATATTTATCGCCCAACAGACCGAGTGTTCCGATTCTCGCTCTGCTATCGGAACGAATCAAATTCTGAACGCCTTTCTTTATTTTCATACGCACTTCTATTTTCGTAATGCTTTTCCCATTCTCATTGAAGAATATGATATCCGAAACCGAACCGACATTGACACCAGCGAGCCAAACAGGTGCACCCACTTGAAGCCCATTAACCCTATCCATACGAGTTCGCAGTTCGTATCGACTTCGCAAAATGCCTTCTTTTCCGCTGATAACGATAATCGCCACAAGCGCCAAAAATATCGCGGCAGTAATCAATCCTCCAACTGCAATTCTTCTATCCGAATGTCCTTTCAATGCCATATTTTATACCTCCACATTCTCTACAAAATCATCTAATAAATTTCTCTATGAATTTTTGTGGTGCTGCCTCTTTCAAAAATTCCCGCAGACGCGCTACATCGTTTCTCAAAAATTCATCCTGCGAACCGACAAATTGGATAACACCATTATCCAAAAATGCGAAATAATCGCCAACAGCCAAAGCACTGACCATATCGTGGGTAACTACGACAGATGTAGCACCGTATCTTTCCTGAGTGCTTCGAATCAACCGATTTATTCTCGATGCTGTAATCGGGTCGAGACCTGTTGTCGGCTCATCGTAAAATATGAAATCGGGATTTGCTACAAGTGCTCTCGCGAGAGCAACTCGCTTCTTCATTCCACCGGAAAGTGCACCGGGTAATTTATCCACAGCGTCCTTTATTCCAACAAAATTCAACAAATCCAGAACACGCTTATCGATTTCATCGAGCGAAATATCTGTGTGTTCGAGCAACGGATATGCAACATTTTCCCAAACAGTCATCGAATCGAACAGAGCGGAACTTTGAAAAAGCATCCCAATTTTTCGACGAATCGGCATCATCTCATCCTCTGAATAGTCCGATGTATCCTTCCCATTTATAATAATTCTCCCACCATCGAGACTCGTGAGTCTGAGTATAACTCGCAATAAAACACTCTTTCCGCATCCAGATTGTCCGATTATAACAGTAGTTTTACCCTTCGGAATCGTAAGATTGACACCTTTTAGAACAATTTGGTCGCCGAAACTCTTTTTTACATCGTATAGTTCTATCATATTACATCCCCAGAATCCATATAAGAATTTGTGTGACGAAATAATCGCCGACGAGTATCAAAATAGATGAAACGACAACCGCCTGAGTGGTAGACCTTCCAACGCCTTCGGTTCCGCCTCGTGTTCTCAGTCCCATAAAGCAAGCCACCCAAATAATCAATATCGAAAAAATGAACGGTTTTACAATACCCATTATAATATCATTTATATCAAGAGCATTAATGACGGTTTTCCAGAAAAACTGCGGTGAAATACCGAATATAGAGTTTGCAATAAATAGACCGCCCAAAATACCTATTCCATCGCTAAGAACTGTCAGAGCAGGGATTGCTATAATTCCTGCTAAAAATCTTGTGCCGACGAGTTTTTTCACAGGATTTACGCCAATCGCTCGAAGAGCGTCTATTTGCTCGGTGACTTTCATAGAGCCGATTTCCGCCGCGATACCCGCACCGACTCTTCCTGCGGTAACTAGCGCCGTCAAAACCGGTCCCAACTCGCGAACCATCGACAGCGAAACGAGAGTTCCAACATACATTTTCGCACCGAAAATCGCCATCGCGTGCCCTGTCTGCAGAACGAAAATCATTCCTGTAAAAAAACTGGTAAGTGCGACAATCGGAAGCGACTGCACACCTATTAGATACATCTGGTTTATTGCCTCGGATATATACGCTGGACGGGTAAAAATTCCGCCGAGCACCTTAAAACCGAGTGCAAAAAAATCTGCTACATCTATGAAAAATTTCGAAAACGCCTTCATTCTATATCTTCTTTAAGATAGTCCTGTAATTGGGATTTTCTTCTAATTTCGTCATTGAGTTTTTCCACAAAAGATTTCGCAGGATTTTCACCATAGACTTTGAGCATAAAATTCATAGCGATTACTTCCGATATTGCGGTCAAATTTTTCCCAGTAGAAACAGGAATTGTGACCACAGGGATTTCGACTCCGAGAAACGAATTGGTCATATTTTCGAGTCCCAATCTGTCGTAATCTGGAAGTTCCTCCCACATAACCAATCGCACTTCGAGCTCCACACGCTTTTGCATTCTGATAGCACGCACACCAAAAAGTTTTTCTATATCAATAATCCCCACGCCGCGGATTTCCATATGATGTCCTAAAAGATTAGTTCCCGAAGCAATCAGAACATTATCGCCCCGCTTCCGCAGTTCGATAACATCATCGGCGACGAGACGATGACCCCGCTCGACCAAATCCAAAGCACACTCGCTTTTACCTATACCACTTTTACCAGTATAAATCATCCCGACGCCGTAGACATCAACCATCGTTCCGTGGATATATACTTTCGGAGCGAATTTGACATCGAGCCAGGTGGAGAGTTTATTCAATAAATCCACTGTCGCGAGTTTACTGGAAAAAAGTGGAATATTTTTTCTATCGGATATTTCGAGCATACCGGGAGGGGGCATTATCCCCTTGCTAATAATTATACAGGGTATATCGAACTTTAATAGATTATCAAAAATTGCCAACATTTTTTCGTTGGTCAAACTTTGCAGATAAGACATTTCTGTTCGTCCGAGAATCTGGATTCGTTCGCTGGCAAAACCTTTGGTCCAACCCATCAAGAACATACTCGGTCTTTGGACCTCGCGCGACTCAATAACTCGCTTCAACCCGTTAGAGCCAGATAAAAGCGTCAACTCGAAATTGCTTCTTCTATCCTTATAAAAATCTTCTACCGTCAGTTTTTCCACTCTAAAACCTCCAATGTAAAAAGGTATGTTTTTCTGGCGACATTGCAAATATTTTTAAACTATTTTATTTTTTGATAGTGAAATCATTCAGGTATGAAATAACTCAGACAGATTTACTGTAAATGAGATTAATAGGACCCAATAGATGCGAATTACCATAGCATCTTGAAATTATATCAGCTTCGCGGATTTCAATGCCATCCGCACAATTTCCTGTGTCGTTTTAGATGCTGACATTAGCGGCGGACGAAGTCTATTTTCGCATAATTTCATCTGGGACATAGCGAATTTCAGCGGAACAGGATTGCCCTCGACAAATAATGCTCTTATTACGGGCAGCAGACGGAAATGGATTTCTCTCGCCGTGTGAATATCGCCATCGAAAAACGATGAGACCATTTGTGAAAACTCTTTCGGAGCTATATTCGCCACAGTGGAAATTACACCTTTTGCACCGAGAGCGAGCATCGGCAAAGTAAGCGCATCGTCGCCAGAAAGAACCGTGAAATTTTCCGGTGCGGTTCTAATTATCTCGTTTATCTTGTCCAATTTCCCAGATGCTTCCTTTATCGCGACGATATTCGGGTGTTCGGCGAGTTTTACAACCGTTTCGGCAGAAATATCGGTGCCCGTTCTCGACGGCACAGTGTATAAAATAACAGGAACTCCGATGTCAGCGATTTCGCTATAATACCGAAAAAGTGCTTCCTGCGAAGGTTTATTCCCAAATGGAGTTATGACCAATACGGCATCGGCGCCGAGTTTTTTTGCGATTTTCGTGCGCTCGACTGCGATTTTCGTGCTCGATGCTCCCGTGCCGATAATCACCGGTATTTTCCCGCCAGCGGTATCAATAGCCACTTCCGACAATTCGATTCTCTCGTCCTCCGTCAATGTGAAACTCTCACCCGTGCATCCCGCCACAAGAATTCCATTACTTCCCTGTTGGATATGCCACTTAATCAACTTTTTATATGTTCGTCGGCAAGGTTTGCCAGATTTGTTGAACGGCGTCGCAAGTGCCGGTATAGAACCTGTTAACATCTTAAACCTCCAAT
>CAYRNI010000040.1:4408-16086 GCA_964425665.1 uncultured bacterium | reverse complement strand
CACGCCACCGAGGAATTATGCATAGCGAATCTGACCTGCTCGGATGGTATATGGTGAAGTATATTCAAAAGCATCTTAGCGTTGAATCCGATGTCCATCGGTTCGCCATCGTAATCTACCGAAAGGGGAGCATTTCCTTCAGCACCGGTGTCTAAATCCATTGCGGAAAGTTCTAACATACCTTTGGAAATCGAAAACTTTACAAGATGTGTTATAGGTGAACTTACGACATCCATAAGTTGAGTTCGATGAATCAACTCGTTTGTGTCTGCGAGCATAATAATTTCGTTTTCGAGAGGGAGAACACGCTCGTAATCGGGGAATTTTTCTGTAATCAGTTTAGATTGGAAACGATAACTTCCCAGTGAGAACTGGACGCTACCTTCGCCCGGGGTTATTTCGACTTTATCGGATGGAGATTTCGCTAAAATCGATTGCAACCTCGTAGCGGCTCGTTCTGGAATTAGCATCTCGAAAGGTTTATCGAAACCTGTTTTCATTGCTCTTTTGACCAATGCGAGCAAATGTCCATCGGTTGCTACCATTCTGATTTCATCGGGGAAAAGTTGCCATAGCACACCCGCGAGATTTATCCGAGTTATCTCGGTTGCCATCGAATAGGTGGTCAATTCCATAAGCTCTGCGAGTAGTTTTGTATCGAGTTCAAAACTTTGCTCTGGTGATTTCAATAAATCTGTTTTCGGGAAATCCTCTGCTGCTATACCAGGCAGGCGAACCCATTGATTTTCGAATTTCACCGTCATTCTAAAATTTTCGACCGAGAGTTCGAGGTCGCAGTCGTTTATCTGTCTGAGAATCTCGCTCAGTTTTTTCGCTGGGACAGCGAACGAACCAGGAATTGGAACCTCGGCAGGAATCGAGACAAATAATGTTTGTTCCTTATCCGTGCCGATTATCGTGAGTCGAGATTCATCGCCAGAAAGCAGTATATTAGTGAGCACCGGCTGTGTAGCACGAGTTGGAATCACGGTCGATACCGCAAGCACGGCATTTGATAAGTCCGAATGCGAGACGATAACTTTCATATCTCCTCCTCAATGAAATTTCAATCTTATAAAAATAAATTTTTTATAACATAGTAGTTTAAAAAGATTTGTCAAAATTTTTTTGTGAATAGTTGAAAATAGTAAAGTCGACTCGAATTTGTTTCAGTGCTTAAAATGTCTCATTCCAGTAAAAATCATCGCTATCCCTAATTTATTTGCCGCTTCGATAGATTGTTTGTCATTTCGCGAACCGCCGGGTTGGATTAATGCTGTAACTCCCGCTTGTGCTAAAACATATAGCGTATCAGGAAATGGTAGGAAAGCATCCGATGCTGCGACTGCATTTTTCGCTCTATCGCCGGCTTTACGAACTGCGAGTATCGCAGCATCCACACGACTCGGCAATCCACCGCCGATGCCAACCGTTGCACTATCTTTTGCAATCACCACCGTATTCGATTTTACAACTTTTGCCGCACGCATAGCGAAACACATTTGCATTTCCTCGTAATCGGTCGGCTTGCGAGAAGTTACTACCTCCCATTTCTCCGCCATTGCCTTCGGCGGATTTATATTCTGAACTAAAAAACCACCGAATATCCCTCTTACAGATTTTTTCGATTTAGGGAAAATTTCGGGTATTTTTAAAATACGAACATTCTTTTTCCTTTTCAAAATCTCCAATGCGGATTCCTCGTAATCGGGTGCGAGAATGCACTCAAAAAAATGCTTATGTAACAACTCTGCGAGCTTTTTGTCGATAGGGCGGTTGAATGCGACGATTCCACCGAATGCGGATAGAGGGTCACTCGCGAGAGCTTTTCTGTATGCGTCGATTGGTCTTTTGCCCGTCGCGATTCCACAAGGTGAAAGATGCTTCACTATAGTGCAGGATGGTTCATCGAATTCGATAGCTCCAAATAGTGCAGCATCGAGGTCGAGATAGTTATTGTAAGATAGTTGTTTCCCCCAGAGAATTTCGGCGGATGGTATTCCCTCGGAAGGAAATGTTCTATATATTACCCCAGATTGATGAGGATTTTCCCCGTAGCGAAGATTTTGCAGTTTTTCCCCGCCCAACGAAAAATATTCGGGGAAATCGGTAGAACTCTCACTACTTTCGGCAAGCCAATTCGCTATCGTAGAATCGTAAGCCGATGTAAAATAGAATGTCTCGCTGGCGAGTTGCTTGGACATTTCGAGCGGAACATTGTTATTATCATCCATCATATTGATAATTTTGTCGAGTTTTTCGAGGGAGAAAGCAGGAACGACACGCTGGAAATTTTTTGCTGATGCACGAAGAAGAGCAACTCCTCCAATATCGATTAATTCGATTAGTTCATCGAATGATTTTTTCTCGAGATTTGCAAGGAATGGGTATAAATCCACAAACACGAGGTCGAAAATGGGATATCCCGAATTTATCAATTGTTCGATATCCTCTGGATTTGGAGTAACAAGGATGCCTGAGAAAACAGTTGGATGGAGAGTTTTTACACGACCTGCGAGTAGTTCTGCGAAACCTGTAAGTTCCTCGACAGATTTAACCTCTATATTGTGTGCCGTAAGATATTTAGCGGTTCCTCCAGATGCCCAAAGTTCGATTCCACGCTGGACGAGTTTTTTCGCAGACTTTTCTATATTCGTTTTGTCGAACGCTGAAAGTAAAGCACATTTTATTTTAGGCATAATCACTCCTCGTATTTATTTTTCCTTCTCCATCGACATTTTTTGCATCTGTTCCAATATCATAGTTGTTTTCATTTCGATTGCGGTAAGAATCCAAAATTGATAATGGTTCACACGAGCCTGTGAGTGCATAAGATATATCAATTTTAGAGAAATCAAAAGAATAGCGAAATCCAGTGCGACTGTCCCGACGAGTTTCCGCCAGAATAGTTCCACTGCAAATAGGCAAATCACGAGAATTAGAAATATAATGTTGAAAAATTTATCTTTTTTGGTAGGTTTTCCGCCGAGTGAACCGAGCATCTTTCTAAGTTTTTCGTCGTGAAGGTCTTGTTCGACCTCGTGCTCCGCCTGTTCGAGGTATTCATTGGGTATTTTTTCCATAATTCATTTCTCCTTCATCGGCATCGACAAATATAAAAAGTTTTTCGGCTAAATTTCGACTGAGGACAAAATAATAATCGACCAGTGTGGAGCAAGAAAAATCTTGGTATCGCATATTCTCTCATAATTTAGATATTTTTCTCGCCTCGATAATGTAGTGTATTCCTGTTCCCCAAGACAACATAACGACGATTGAGCCGTAAATTTGGATTATTGTCGATAATGTGTTCGGAATATGTTCGCCAAAAAATGCTGTCCACAATAAGAGTGCAACTATCATAATCATTTCGAATGTGGTTTTCAATTTCGCTATAATCACAGGAAGAATTATTTTCCCATTTTTCTTGATTTTAATTACTCTAATAATGGTTATGACTAAGTCGCGTAGAATCAGTGCAGCGGCAATCCAAATTGGAAGAACATTCAACATAGCAAGGGCTATAAGTGCGAATCCAGTTAGAATTTTGTCTGCGATTGGGTCCCATAATCTTCCGAAATTCGACAGACGAGTTCTTCGTGCTATATAGCCATCTATCATATCAGATATTGCTCCGAGAGCGAATAGAATAAATGCAATTATTCTCAGAGTTGTATCACCCCAGTAGAAAAGAGCAAATACAATAGGTGAAACGATAATTCTCCCTAATGTGAACCAATCGGCGATAGTCATTTCTTTAAGTAGAATTGTTTGAGATTAATCTTCACCGAAACCATCGGCAAAAAGTTTAGCAATAGATTCCACAGCCTCTTTTTCATCGGGACCGTCAGCGATGACTTTAACGATGCTGCCTTTCTCGGCGGCGAGGATTAAAACTCCCATTATGCTCTTGGCATTAACCTCAATGTCATCCTTAACAATCTTGATTTCTGATTGAAATTGTGAAGCCGTTTTAACTAAGAGCATAGCGGGTCTCGCGTGAAGACCGAGTTTATTTATTATTTTCAACTCTTTTTCCACTGCCAAATCGAACCATCCATTTTAAATTGAGAAAATATAAACTTTTTCGTTTTTTACGCAAATTATTTTAATGGTAAATTTTTAATAATATAAAATATTATGAAAATAAGTCTTGCTCAAAAAGAAAAAAATAATTTTTTTAAAAAAGTTCTTGATAAATTTTGCAAAATCTATTTAATGAAAAATTTAGGAAGAAATCGTAAAAAATTAAAAGTGAGGTTATAAAGTTATGGCAAGATACATAGGTGCGGTATGCAGACTTTGTAGGCGAGAAGGGGAAAAGTTATTCCTGAAAGGGGATAAATGCTATACCGATAAATGTCCATTTGCTAAGAGACCGACCCTTCCAGGACAGAGAGGTAAATTCGGGCAACCGGCGAGGGTTCGGATAAAAGACTATGGTATTCGTTTAAGAGAGAAGCAGAAATTACGAACGATATACGGTGTAATGGAGCATCAATTCAGGAAGTATTTCAATATGGCAAGGAAGATGCCGGGTAGAGCAGGGGAAAATTTGCTTCAATTATTAGAGAGACGACTCGACAATATCGTTTATCGTCTCGGATTTGCTCCTTCGAGAAAAGCCGCAAGACAATTAGTAAGGCACGGACATTTTCTCGTGAACGGTAAGAAGACGGATATTCCCAGTTATATACTTCGTCCAAATGATGTAGTTCAGGTCAGGGAGAAAAGTAAAAAACTCGAAATCATACACGAGATGCTTAAAAAGCGTGGTAGAGTCGTCGAGCTGCCCTGGTTGCAATTGGATAAAGCTCATCTGGAGGGTCGACTTCTTTCTATTCCGACTCGTGAAGACATTCCGACTGTTGTCAACGAGAATTTTGTTGTTGAATTTTATTCCAGATGATAATTGACGAGGAAAAATAAAAAAGGAGAACGAATATATGAAATGGAAGCAAATACAAATGCCCGAAGAACTTTGGGAGGACCCACAAACCAAAGATAATCCCACTTATGGGAAATTTGTGCTCGAACCTCTCGAAAAGGGATATGGTGTTACTTTGGGCAACGCTTTACGAAGAGTTATCCTCTCATCGATGCAAGGGGCAGCTGTTGAATCGATAAAAATAGATGGTGTGCTTCACGAGTTCTCCACTATACCAGGTGTTTATGAAGATGTTCCGGAAATCGTGCTAAATATAAAAGGCATTCGTTTTGCGGTCGACCTCGATTTTCCCCAGCCAGTGAAGCTCGATGTCGAGAAAAAAGGAGAAGTTGTTGCGGGCGATATCGAGACTCCCGCAGGTATCGAAATCCTAAATCCCGAGCATCATATCTGCACGCTTACTAAGAAGAGGCGACTAATCATAGATATGGAACTCGGCGTCGGTAAAGGTTTTTCGGTAGCCGATGAACATAGAGACCCAAATGCACCCATCGGCACTATAGCGGTAGATGCTATTTACACTCCAGTTAAAAAAGTGAACTATAATGTCGAGGCTGCCAGAGTCGGTCAGAAGACAGACTACGATAGGTTGATATTGGAAATCGAGACCGATGGTTCACTTGCACCACGCGAAACTCTCGGTATGGCAGCAAAAATGCTAATCGACCATTTCAGTTTGTTCCTTCATCCCGAGGTTACTCTCGAACAAATCGAGGAAGAAGAAATCGACGATGAAACCAAGAGGATTAAGCAATTATTGAAACTTCCCGTTAGCGAGCTCGAGCTATCTGTCAGGGCGAGCAATTGTCTCGATAAGGCGAGAATAAGATTCCTTGCCGACCTTGTCATCAGAACCGAACAGGAAATGCTTAAATTCCGCAATTTTGGGCGGAAATCACTTCAAGAACTGCAAACTATATTGAGCAAACTCGGACTTCACTTCGGTATGGATATATCCGAGTATCTTTCTCAGGATGAACTGGAGGAATTGAAAAGGCTGGCGATAGAGATAGAAAGGAAGAAAGCCGAGCAGGAAGCATTACAGAAAAGCAGTATGGATACAAAAAACGCAAAATGAGGTATAGATATGAGACATAGAAAAGCAATCAGAAAAATCGGTAAGCCGACGGCTCATAGGAAAGCGTTGCTTCGCAATCTGGTGACATCTTTTTTCCAGAACGAAAAGGTTATCACAACGAAGGCGCGGGCAAAGGCTGCTCAGCAAGTCGCTGAAAGACTTATCAGATATTCTATTTCAGGGACACTCGAGGATAAACGAAGAATAATCTCGTATTTAAAAAATCGTGAGACCGCACATAAATTGATTAAACTCGGTGCGGAAAAGTTTGCTAATGCTCCTCGTGGCGGGCGGACGGCGGTATATAAACTCGGCTATCGGAAAGGCGATGGTGCGGAGATGGCTGTTCTCAGCCTTTTGCTCGAATCAACTAAAAAGAAAGAGAAGAAGAAAAGGCGAGCAAAAAAGGAAAAGGTTATCGAAGCCGTTCCCGAATCCGAAGTGAAAACTGAGGAAGAACCGCCAGCTGAAGAAACCGAAGCAAAGGCAAATATCGAGGAAGAGGCACTTGAAGAATCTGCCGAGAGTCAGGAAAATATATCTTCGGAAGCAGAAGAGACCGAAATAACCAAATCCGAGCAGGAAATCGAAGAGCCCGCACTTGAAAGTGATGATAAGTCCACGCCATCCGCGGAAAAAGAGGAAACCCCCGATAGTGAAGATAAAACGGGCGATATTTCAAAACCAGATGAGGCAAAAGAGTAAGAGAGCGTCAGTTTAGTTATCCGATTAAAATAGATACGACGATGTGATTACGAGATTTTTGCTATCTCCCTGAATTTGCGTAAGAGGTTAAAGCGAAGCGAATTTTTTTGCCATATATAATGAAAACGAAAAAGATAATAATATTGGTTATTGCCATTGTGCTTGGACTTTCCATTATTTCTGCAGGAATAGGTTATGTCTTATATCGCAATGGTGAAAAGCGAGTTTCAGACAAAATGAGTGACCTTCAGAGTAAATTTTTCCAGTATGCACTGCCCGCGAAGAAAAAGCTTTTATCTCTATGCTCGAAGGATTATGATACGACAAAACTCGCGCGGGCATTCGACAAATATATCGAGGCGTTCAAAACAAAAAGTATTCGCGAACATATGATAACGAACGAACTCGCTCCATATCTATTGCAATCGTTAGAAGACGGCACGCTTTCTGCTGAGGAAGCAGATTCCTTGACTGTCCTTTTCGAAAAATCCATAAAGAAATGATTTTTTACTAGTTCAAATTTTCTATTATATCTCTGGCAAGTTTCAATGCTTGTTTTTCATTTAAAATTTCGCCTCTGAATTGCGCGAGACGAATTTTCGCCAAAATATCGCCAACCATACTCGGCTCGATGTTCATCTCTGAGAGAATTTTTGCACCGTCCAGCAATCTCGGAGCGTTAATATTGGGATACATTTTTCTAATCTTCTCGATTGCTTTATCGAATCCACCATATATCCGTGCGGCATCGAGTGTTTCATTAAAATATTGGCATTCGAGAATTTTCACCTGCTCCTTCGGGGCGAGATATTCTATATTATCCAGCGAGGATAGTATTTCCGCTACTTGCTCGACCGATTTTTTTAATTTGTGTGGAAACTGTATATGTTGGCAAAATTTCCCAATTTTCTGAGAATAATTTTCAGGAATATCCATAAGGAAAAAAGCCCACAAGATAGGGGAGTCGCCGAACTTTTTGGCTATCCTATCGAGATTATGCTCTATATTCGACGAATATTTCATCTCGCTACCGAACAATTCGTTCATTATCCCGTATCTCACGAGGAGATGTTTGAATTTCGCAGGATTTATAATTCCCTTATCGAACTCGAACCAGACCGAATACGGCGAAAGGTTGGAAACCGAACGAGCCATCTCGGTTATGGCTTCCGCCGTCCTATGCTCGATATCGAAATCGAGCCGAGCGGCAAAACGCACCGCACGAAGTATCCGAAGATTATCCTCGGCAAAACGAATTCCTGGAACTCCAATTGCCCGTATAGATTTTGCCCCGATATCTTTTATTCCTCCGAACAGGTCGATTAAATCGAAATCGGATGACATAGCCATCGCATTAATTGTGAAATCACGCCGTTTGAGGTCTTCCTCGATGTCGTCTGTGAAAATAACATCGGCTTGTCTGCCGTAATTTTTTACATCGATACGCATTCTCGCTATCTCTATCTGCCACTCGATTTTGTTGTTTCCACCGGAAAAATCGGGCGAGTTGAAATCTTCATCGACCTTTTGTAGGGAGAATATTTCGTATTGCGGTGGAAATTTTCTATTGAAATTTGGAAACAATTTTTCTATAACTTCACAAGGAGCATTTGTGGTAATGTCGATATCTGTTGGAATTTTGCCGAGAATCGCATCGCGAATAGCCCCACCGACTATATAGGCATCGTAGCCGGCATCTTTTATTTTTTGCAATATCGAGACGCCTCTCTCGAAAACGGAACCGAGTTTGTCGATATTTATTTTATTAGATTTTGCCATTGCAATATCGAAATTTATATTATAACAAATACAAAATTATGAAAAAATCACGAGAAAACAATATCGATGACAAATAAATTCAAAAAATACGCCAAAGTGGCGGTGGATGCTCCAATATTCGATATTCTGACCTATGGCATCCCCGAGGAATATAGCGATATACTTTCTGCTGGCTGGCGGGTTATGGTCGATTTGCGAAGAAGATTGGCTACGGGCTTCGTAATCGATGTTATTCCCGAACCCGATATTAATCCGAAATTTATCAAACCGATTTCCGATGTCCCCGATGAAGAACCTATTTTGACCGAAAATCTTTTGAAATTGTGTAAGTTCGTATCGGATTATTATATAGCACCGCTCGGCGAAACTATTGCAGGAGCATTGCCGCTCGGTATCGGTATCGGAACGAAGCAAATCGTGTTTCTCGTCCAAAGACCCGAACATATCGAGGATTATTCCGAAATCCAGCAGAAAATAATCTTACTTCTGGCGCAAAATTCCCTGCCGATGAAAAAAATCGTTCAGAAAATTGGTCGAGGTGCGATGTCCAATATCCGAAAATTAGAACGAATGGGAATTATCGGCAGAAAATATGAATATCGAGTTCAATCTCCGCCGAAAACGGTGAATATCGCTCATATATCGCAGGATGTGAACGACGAAATCATAGAGAAAATGGAGTCGAAAGCACCTAATCAATCCGCCATTTTGCGATATCTTAAACAAAATGGACCTACCATAGCAACTCAACTGCGAAAACTTTTCGGTTCTGGTGCGGTTAGTTCGCTTTATCAGAAGAAATACATATACTTCGAGGTTCGGGAGATTCTTCGAAGTAGTGCAGGTTGGTTGACATCGCAGAAAAATATCCAGCGGCTGACCGATTCGCAAAAGCGCGCCATCGAACAGATAAGTCGAGCATTGGAGAGCGGCGATAACAAACCGATTTTAATCCACGGGATAACAGGCAGCGGGAAAACATTAGTATATCTCGAAATTGCGAAGGCAATTAGAAAATTGGGGCGAGGAGTTTTAGTTCTCGTTCCTGAGGTCGCACTGACTCCACAGATGTGGGGCGTTCTGCACAATTATTTCGACGAGGATGTCGCAGTTTTGCACAGTTATCTTTCGCCTGGTGAGCGCTCCGATGCCTGGCGAAAATTGAGACAGGGAAAAGTTCAAATAGCGCTCGGTGCACGCTCGGCGGTGTTCGCACCTGTAAAAAATCTCGGACTAATTATCGTCGATGAGGAGCACGATGGCTCATACAAGCAAGGACGAGCACCGTTTTATAATGCCCGCGATGTCGCTGTTGTCAGGGGGAAATACGAGAATGCTCTCGTGATACTCGGTTCGGCTACCCCCGCTGTCGAAACATATTTTAACGCGGTCAACGGAAAATACCGACTAATCGAGATGCCGGAGCGAGTTCCAGGAGCGAAACTCCCCGATGTAGAACTTGTGGATTTGAGAAAATTGCGACCCAATGAGCGAGTTTTCTCCCCGATGGCAAAAAGTGCCATACTCGAAAGGATAGCGAAAGGGGAGCAGTCCATACTTTTGCTCAACCGTAGAGGTTTTTCCACGAGTTTAATCTGCCCCGACTGCGGATATGTTCCAAAATGTCCCAACTGCGATGTCTCGCTGACATATCATCGTGTCGGCGACGAACTGCGGTGTCATTGGTGCGATTATAAAACTCCCGCTCCCGATGTCTGCCCCAATTGCGGCTCGGAAAATTTTAAATATCGAGGCAAGGGCACTCAGAAAATCGAGATTCAACTATACGATTTTGTAGAGCCCGAAAGAGTTTTGCGAATCGATTCGGATGCGATAGAGCGTAAAGGTTCATTGAACAGAATTTTGGAAAAGTTCGCATCAAAACGGGGTTCTGTTCTCGTGGGAACACAGATGGTCGCAAAAGGACACGATTATCCGAATGTGACGCTCGTCGTCGTCATAGATGCGGATGTCGGAATGGCGATGCCCGATTTCAGAGCGGGGGAAAAGACATTTCAGTTGCTCTCGCAGGTTGCAGGCAGAGCGGGAAGAGGCGAACGGCACGGACGCGTGATTATACAGACACGCCATCCGGACAAACCTGCTGTTCAGTTCGCTGTGAAAAATGCGTATAAAGAATTTTTCGCCCATTCCATCGCGAGACGGCGGGAACTCGACTATCCACCATTTTCGCGACTCGTTAGAATTGTGGCAAAAAGCCAAAACTCACAACTCGCCGAAAATACATTACGGAAAATATTGAGGGAACTTTTGAAGGAAAAATTATCTGGTATATTCCCATTATCTCCGACAGAACCGCCAATCGCCAAACTTAAAGGCGAATACCGATGGCATCTGCTTATAAAAGCAAAGGATATAAGAAATATTTTACCGTTTTTAAGACGGGTCGCTCGTGCAAAATTCAAAAATGTCAAAGTGCGTATAGATATAGACCCATACGATATGATGTGAGTATAGTTATTTTTTCGCTTTTCCCAATAGAGTTTGTATATTATATTTATTCGAGTAATAATCTATTTTTATAAAACCTGCGCCGTCTCCATATACATTACTCGTATCACCAGTATATAATGGACCGTTCGATGCAGAGACCCAGCAGTAACCTGATGTATTGATTATCTCTGATATTTCACCAATATTCGGGCATATAGTATTTGAGGTTATCGTAAAAGATGTATCCATCAGTATAGTGTCAATATTGAAAGAATAATAAGTATATAAACCTGAAGTGTCTTCATAATAATAGTATATGTATATATTTAGTTCATACATTTTTGAATTTTCAGCATTGTTCCATATAAATCGAGCATCTTCTCCGAGTGTGATGTATATAGTATCATTACTCGATTCGTTATAAAAGTCGATTGGACCGGGAACTATTATATCGCTATATGAATGAATACTATCGCCATCGAGATTTATACCATCGACTGTGATATGTGCATTTTCGCCTGGACTAAGTGGGGCGAACTCGAGAGAAAAATCACCATCATATATATATTCCATCGAATTAAGAGTAACTTGCGGTATTGTCATAGTATTATATACAGATATATATGATGTTCCATAAGGATTGTATGTTGAATTTGCATATATAGAACCGCGAATCCAGACCTCCGATGTTCCTGCAGGACCCTGCGGTCCTTG
>CAYRNI010000040.1:2384-4308 GCA_964425665.1 uncultured bacterium | reverse complement strand
ACTATATAAGGAAATTGCAATCGCAATGAATTTTTTCATATTTCCTCCTTTATTTCAAATCGAAAATTTTATATAATTCAAATATATAAAAATAAACCTGTTTGTAAAGTAAATCTAATATTTTCCGTTTTTCGAGTTCAATTGGCTCTGAATTTGTTGCATCGCATAGAGTTCAGAATAGTATCCTTTCTTTGCGAGAAGTTCGCTATGGCTACCGATTTCGATAATCTTTCCAGAGTCGAGCACTATTATTTTATCTGTGCTTTGAAGTGCCGAAATCCGATGCGAGATAATTATTGTAGTTTTCCCGCTTCGTATTTGATGCAATTTTTCGAGTATCGCCTCCTCGGTTTCGGTATCGACAGCGGATAATGCATCGTCGAGAATTAGAATTGGCGGGTCTAAAATTATCGCACGAGCAATGGATAGCCTCTGTTTCTGCCCGCCAGAAAGCATAACTCCCCGCTCGCCGATAAGTGTATTATAGCCATCGGGGAAATCGTTGACATCTTTATCTAATTGGGCGATGCTTGCCGCCCGAAGTGCTGTTTCATCATCGACATCGATAGCACCGAATTTGATATTTTCCAAAAGTGTAGCCGAAAATAAAAACGAATCCTGCGGAACAAACCCGATTTGAGAACGCAATGACGAAAGTTTAATTTTGCAGATATCGACATCATCCAGAAATATGGTTCCAGGGGGTGTTTTATACAGATGAGGTATCAACGAAACCAATGTTGTTTTACCGGAGCCCGTGCGTCCCGTGATACCGACAAACTCGCCCGGTTCTATCGTGAAATTTATATCTGTCAAAACATTGGGTAAATCGGGCTTATATTTGAATGTCAGGTGTTTGAATTCTATTTTGCCTGCGACATCTGAGATGTCCACGGCATCGGGAGAATCGGCTATATCGGGTTTTTGCTCGAACACTTCTACTATTCTATCGAGCGATGCCTTTCCCCGCTGGTATAGATTTATCACCCAGCCAACAGCGACCATAGGCCATATTAAAATTCCAAGATAACTGTTGAACGCCACGAAATCGCCCATACTCATAGATGTTAAAATCACACCCTTACCGCCCCACATAAGAACCAAAGCGAATGATACCCCGATAACAAGACCTATTAGCGGGTCGAACATTCCGCCGATTATTACCATCTTGATATTTTTTCGCACATAGTCCTGGCTCATATCCTTGAAACGCTCGGTCTCGAAATCCTGACGAGAGTAACTTTTTATTACTCTGATACCAGAGATAGTTTCACGGACTTTATCCGTCAGCGATGCGAAACTCGCCTGAACCAATTTAAATCTTCTATGAAGAATCTTGCCGAAATATCCAACAATCACCGAGAGTATCGGAAGCGGTATGATAACATATAGGGTTAGCCGAGGATTTATCAAAATCATCATAGCTAACGATGTAATCATAAGAAATCCCGAGTCGAAAGTCGCCACGGTTCCGATACCCACCATCATTCTAACGGCATCGAGGTCGTTTGTCGCTAATGCCATTAAGTTCCCGACTTTATAATCGGCGAACCATCCGGGTGAAAGTGTCAAAAGATGTTTGTAAAATGCTCGCCTCAGTCGCCTTTCCATTCTTCGAGAAATACCGATTATTAGGTATCGCCAGAAAAATCTGGTGATGACAATGCCGAGCGTTAAAACGAGTATGATGACAGCGAGTTTCAGCATAAGCGATGTGGTAGCATTTCCGAGTGATAAAGCATCGACACCACGCTTGATTACACGAGGAATCAACAGCTGGAAACTGTCGACAAAGATGAGCGAGAGAATCCCGAGTAGAAATGTTAGCGTTTCGCCAGCGAAATATGGCTTTAATGTCCTATATACTTTTTTCATCTCGCAAAAATTGTTTCAAATAATCGAAAGCGCAATAAAAAATTTCAGA
>CAYRNI010000040.1:0-2284 GCA_964425665.1 uncultured bacterium | reverse complement strand
TTTCATCTCGCAAAAATTGTTTCAAATAATCGAAAGCGCAATAAAAAATTTCAGATATTTCTCAATTATTTTATACATTAGAATTTAATGATTTTTGTTGACAATTGGAGATTTTCTTTAATATTTAAATAACATAATGTAATTGGGAGAACTTAATTATGTCGACAACAACATTGTCATTGGATGCATTAGTCGAGTTTTTGCGCAGTCTCGATGATAAGTCAAAAAGATATATTTTCGAACAAGTTTTTGTCGTTAGCGATACATCTCCTCTTACTGGGGCTGAGCGTAAAAGCTTAAAAAAAGGAATAAGCGAGTATAGAAAAGGTCGAGTTATAGAATGGAAGGCTGGAAAATAGTTTTTTCTAACGAAGCTTATAAACAATATCAAAAACTTCCCATCGGCTATCGTAAAAATATCGATATTATATTAGAAAAACTTAAAAATCGAGAACATATCGATATAAAGCATATAAAAGGGGAGAAAAATATTTATCGCGTTCGCCTCGGAAAATACCGTATTCTTTTTATCGCAATTAACGAGGATAAGAAATATTTAATATTTAGAATTTCCACCCGAGGTGGGGCATATAAAACATAGTTCAAAATTATTCTCTAAAAATAGTTTATTATTAAATTTTATGAAATCTTTCAGGAGGGAGTTTTGCTAAAGTTTTATAATACGATGTCTCGCAAATTAGAGGATTTCGAGCCGATAAACCCGCCGAATGTAGGAATGTATACTTGCGGACCGACCGTCTATGACTACGCTCATATCGGCAATTTCAGAGCGTATGTCTGGGAGGACCTTCTCCACAGATACCTGACATTTAAGGGATATAATGTAACACAAGTTATGAATTTGACCGATGTCGATGATAAAACAATAAAAGGTTCGCAAAAATTGGGGATTTCACTCGCCGAATATACAGAAAAGTATAAGAAAGCATTTTTCGAGGACATCGATACGCTGAACATTCAAAGAGCGCAGGTGTATCCATCGGCTACCGAACACATCGACGATATGGTGCGATTGATTCAGATGCTTCTGGATAAAGGAATCGCATATCGCAGCGATGATGGATGTATCTACTATTCGATTGCGAAGTTCCCAGAATATGGAAAGTTGTCCGGTAAGAAACCCGAGCATCTTATCGAGGGTGCTCGTATCAAGCACGATGAATACGAAAAAGAGGAATGGGCAGATTTCGCACTTTGGAAGGCTTGGACTCCCGATGACGGCGATGTTTTCTGGGAGACACCGCTTGGCAAGGGTCGTCCAGGATGGCATATCGAATGCTCGGCTATGTCGATGAAATATCTCGGCGAAAGTTTCGATATTCACACAGGCGGAGAGGACAATATTTTCCCGCATCACGAAAACGAAATCGCTCAATCCGAAGGAGCAACGGGTAAAAAATTCGTGAAATATTGGCTTCACTGCGCACATCTTATAGTAGAGGGACGAAAGATGTCGAAATCGCTGGGAAATTTCTATACCTTGCGGGATTTAATCGAGAGAGGATACAATCCGCTCGCCGTGAGATATTTATTGCTCGCTACTCACTACCGCCAGCATTTGAATTTCACCTTCGATGGATTGAAAGCATCGCAATCTGCAATCGACCGTCTTACGGAATTTCGAGATATGCTCGCAGATTTTTCTCAAAAGAACATTCCTGGGACGGATAGAAAAGTCACCGATGCGATAAATGCAGGGCTTAAAGGTTTCGAGGATTCGATGGATGACGATTTGAATATTTCTGGTGCATTGGGTTCGGTTTTCGAGATGGTTAAGAAAATCAATAAAATCTCTGCCGACGATGGTATAACATCAGCCGATGCGGAGAAATCGCTTGCAGCACTCGATAGACTGAATTCTGTTTTGGGTGTGATTAAAACCGACGAGCAAAAACTATCCGATGAAGCGGCGAGATTGATAAAAGAGCGTGAAATCGCTCGGAAACAAAAGAATTTTGCTCGTGCCGACGAAATCAGAAAGAAATTACTGGATATGGGAATCGAACTCAAAGACACTCCCGATGGAACGAAGTGGAAAATTAAAAAATAGCGAAAAATCAAAATCGAGGATTTACTATGTTGGTATAAATCGAGCCGAATGTATAGCTGAGCCCCATATACCCCGAGTAGCTATGACTCGTTTGAACCTCTTTCGACAGATTATCGGGTTGTGCATTCGCCGCAATCGAAAGTAAAAACATAACGATTAAAAATATGTGGTATTTCATAAAATCCCCTGCTATGGAAAAAGTATAAACCGAAA
>CAYRNI010000039.1:0-16114 GCA_964425665.1 uncultured bacterium | reverse complement strand
AGTTCTGGTGTGCTCGGCAGAAGCGGAGCATCCGATGGTATCGGTGTTCAGGGCTCCGATGACGACCTCGTTCTTCCCGGAGGAATTACGAATGGTGCTGGTGTCGTCGGATACAGCGATAATGTCGGCGTATTCGGATGGGGCGATACTACCACATCTTCCTATGGAGTCTACGGCACGAGCGATGACGATAACACGGGCTATGGAGTTGTCGGAAGTGCACCATATATAGGAGTATATGGGCAGAGTGATGGCACTTGCTTATCTTTCAGCGGTTTTGGTGTTTATGGTTATGCCGCTGACAATACTGCTCAGGTGGATGCTGGAGTATATGGCGGTTGCGAGAATACAACAAGCGATTATGCGGGTTATTTTAGCGGTGATGTATATATAGATGGAGATTATACTGCAAGTGGGACTAAAAGTGCAGCAGTTAAAACTGATGACGAATGGCACAAAGTCTATTGTCAGGAATCACCTGAAATATGGTTCGAGGATTTCGGTTCTGGAAAACTTCTTGGTGGAAGGGCATACATCGAATTGCCGGATGATTTTTTAAGCATCGTAACAATAGACGAAAATCATCCTATGAAGGTTTTTGTTCAACTTACCGACCCGAATTGTAATGGTGTGGCAGTCATCAAACACAGCGATGGTTTCGAGGTCGTAGAGCTCGGCGATGGCAAATCCAATGCTACTTTCGATTGGAGAGTTGTAGCAAAAAGAAAAGGATACGAAAATGTTCGCTATCAAAAAATCGATAGAAAAAAAATACGAATTCAACATCAAGGAATTAAAGATATAAGAATAGATTCTACTAATGGGAATAGGAATGTTTCGGCAAAATTAAAAAATATTGATAATTTGGAAAATAAATCTTCGGATAGAGTAAAATTTGAGATAAAAGCAAAAAATAAATAAATTACTTGACTATAAGAGGGGAATAAATAAACTTAAATGTGGAGGGGGATGCTCTGTAAATAGAGTATCTTTCTTAAAAAGGGGGTTTCAGATGAAAGTCTTGGAACGGTTCTATCCGAAAGGGGTGTTTTATACCTCGTTTTTTATCACCATTTTTTTAATCGGTGTAATTTTTGGACAAACATATCAACTCGAATGGTCTACTATGGATGCTGGCGGTAGCGAAGCGGGTGATTCTGTTTACTCTGCGAGTTTCCGTTTGACATCCGCAATCGGTCAGGGAACTGCAATCGGCGATTCGAGTTGGATTTCCAGCACGAGTTATCTTGTGCATCCAGGATTTCGCAAAATCGACCTCGACTGGCGACCATCTTTTACTCGACTGCTCGGAACGGTGATTCTCGTGGATACTATAACTGTGGATACAGTTTTGGTTCAATGGACTGGTCAGGACACTACCACCGAGGAAGGTCCTGGATGGGGAATCTGGATGTATGATGTCCAATATCATAGAGACGATAGTTCTTGGACCGATTGGTTCGATAGCACATTCGATACATCCGCCACAATGACAGGGTTGACGAATGGACATTGGTATTATTTCCGTGTTCGTGCACACGATTTGGCGACAAATGTCGGTGATTGGGATACTACAAATACGATTATCGCAATAGATTCTGTCTTTGTTAATACTGCACTCTATTCACTCGAACTTCACACGACAGATGAACTTTGCTCGCTTTGGGTAGATGCGACTGCCTATCCTGCACCGTTCGTTCAGAACTACTCTGGTGGAACTGCTGTCCATATCGATGTCGCAGATTCGGTTAATTTCGGCGATACGATTATCGCTATCTTCGACCATTGGGCTGTTTCTGCTGGAACAGATACTTTTCTCGATATAACTATGATGGACAATACTGTCGATACCGCCGTGTATAATCTATTCTATAGCCTCGATGTCACTTCCGACAACGATACACCTGTTCCCGATGGACACAATTTTTACCCTGAGGGCGATTCCGTAAGCGGATATATCACCGACCCGATTGTGGACATCGGTGGCGGATTATGGGCTGTTTGCACAGGTTTCATCGGAACGGGTTCGGCTACTGCCACAGGTTCTGGACCAGAGTTTTTCATCGATAGTTTATTACAGCCATCGTCTATAACTTGGGTTTGGGATACTGTTAGCGATACTACATCGCTTTGCACACTTGTGGTATTTTCACCTTATGGACATCCGATGCCTGCGGACACGACAGTTTATCCGCCAGGGACTTCGATTATGGCTCAGGTAGAAAATATGGTCGTTATGGGCACGGATACGCATTATTGCACCGGTTGGCTCGGTGGAGGTTCCGTTTCTCCAACTGGTGTTGGGAATTCTTTCGGTTTCGTCATTACGGAAAATTCTTGGATTGTCTGGTGCTGGGATAGCGATTGCAAACTTCCACTTATCGTCGAAAACGATGGGATGAGTTTCGACCCGACCGATGGCTACGATACACCTACTCCAACTGTTGGACTTCACTGGTATTCTCCGGATACATTGATAAACGCTTCCGTTACCACTCCCTCCGATGGTATGCAATGTGTTGGATATTGGGGCAGTGGCTCTGTGGCTTCTGCCGATTCTGCGACATCGGTATCTTTCTATCTCGATTCGCCGAGTTGGATACATTGGCGCTGGTTCGATGAGGATACAGCGATTGTATGTCTGACGGTGTGGTCTGAATACGATTCTCCCAATCCGCCTATGGGCACGAGTTGCTACCCGATTGGAGCAGATATACACGCCACAGTTGCCGAATCCACTTATGAAGGCGGTTCGTGGCATCACTGCACAGGCTATTGGGGAAGTGGCTCTGCTCCCACGGATACATCGGGAATCGACCCGACTCCATACGATATAACATTTACGCTGGATGTCAATTCACAACTCGTCTGGGTTTGGGATGGTGCTTTGAGGTTCCCGCTCGTAGTGACGAACGATGGTGTGACGCCATCTGACCCCGATGGTTATGATACTCCTACGCCGTTCGGATTGAATTGGTTCGATGCTGGAAGCGATGTGAACTGCTCGGTTACCTCGCCTGCCGATGGAATGCAATGTCTCGGTCATATTGGAACGGGTTCGGCGAGCACCGACACGAGCACGAATTTCACTTTCGCAATCGATGAACCATCCGAAGTATATTGGCATTGGGAATCGGATACTGCGACAATCGTCTATTTGACAGTCTATTCTGAATATGGTGACCCCGAACCACCTATTGGGACTATGGGCTATCACATCGGAACATCTATTAGTGCATTCGTTCAGGATTCCGCTTTCGATGGCAGTAGTTGGCACTACAATTCGGGATGGACTGGAAGCGGTTCTGTGCCTTCATCTGGCGATTCGAATTCCGTAGATTTTACAATAAATACCGATTCCTGGATAGTCTGGCAGTGGGATGGCACAACTCGTTGGCCCTTCGTTGTTATCAGTGCTCACGACACACCTGTTCCATCTGTTGGAACGCATTGGTTCGATGATGGCGATTCGGTAATCGGCTCGATAGACCTTGTCGATGGTGTCTGGCGTTGTCTCGGATACAATGGCTGGGGTGACCTCGGAAGCGAGCCATATAACCACTTTGGATTCGCTATTACGCAACCATCTGGTGTGGAATGGATTTGGGATACTCTTACCAATGTTAGGCAGCTGATTGTGCGAAAGGATCCCGACACTGACACTTGGGGCGGTATCGCCATAAACGGCGATTGGAGCTGGGGAGTTTCTGCGGAAACTGTCTATGTTACTCCATCGGCTGTCGTTTCTATCGAGGTCTCTAATCCCGATGTGTCGGGGCTTTCGAGATATAGTTTCGTTCAGTGGTCCGATGGTGCGACAGATACAAATAGAACGGAGACGATTACCTCCGATGCCGAATTTGTTGCAAATTACGACTATCAGCATTTTGTGGTAGTTCAAAAAGACCCGACTGGCGATACTTATGGACATCTTTACATCGATGCCAGTTCTTATAGCGGTGCTGCATCGGTCTATCAGGAGTTCTGGTGGACAGATGGCAGTTCGCACGATATAGCCGTTTCACCTCTCGATACGACTTCGACATCGAAATATACATTCTCTCAGTGGGAGGATGCTTCCACAGACTCGGCGAGAACTGTGACCATAACAGAACCCGATACATTTACCGCATCGTATAGTTCGCAGTATCTTATCGTTATTCAAAAAGTCGATAGTGCGTCCGGTGCTTTAGAACCTCACGGCTGTATTTATACATCCGATACCACCGTTTGCGGTGTTGGCGAATATTCCTTCTGGGCAGATGGCGGAAGTTCCATATCGTTCGCTGTTTCTGAAAAGGATACTGTTGGCGATTCGCTTTACACATTCTATCGCTGGATGGACGGGGGAACGGATACGGTTCATTCTTCATTCACTGTGGATTCTGCGGATACTTACACAGCGATGTATGAGGGAATGGAATATGTTATTTGTGTCGAGTTGCATCAGCACAGCACGGTTCCTGAATTAGTTATATGGATTCCATCGCCATCGGATACGATAATCGACCCGACAGCAACATATAGTATGACCACCACAGATGTCATCACGGTTCATAACTGTGGAACAGTGGATAACCAACTCTGGCTCGGTGTAATTTCCTGTAAGGATACGCTCGGTGCCGATGTCCCTTGGGCATTTACTATGAATGGCGGTGATAGGAACAATATTTCGCTTCGTGGAAGGTTTGAAAATTCGGCGACTGCACCATCATTTTATAGCCCCGTTCTCGATTATCTAAAATTTGCAACGATGGAAAAAGCCACCGATGCCTCCGAGACACCATCGCCCATATTCGGTCCTTATGGTGGAAGATTGAACACATCTCAGGACATTTATCTGTTCTTCCAGTTGGTTTCGCCGAGTTCATCCGATTATTACGGATTGGTGGAAATCAAGGTCGGTTTGAAGGCGACAATTCGACTTCCATAGGAAAGAAATTATGTCTGAAATTCCCAAGAAACCCTCGCTGAAGCGGGGGTTTTTTAAAATCGTGGATGTGCTTTTAATCGCGAGTTGAAAATGAAAGTGAAAACAGGATTAGACAATTTAATCGAAATGGATTTTTCCCCGATTCAGAATGCAAATATCGGTGTGCTTTGCAATGCTTCGTCTGTGGATTCCAATCTGAGACATATTGTCGATGTATTGGTCGATTCTAACAACATCCCGAAAGTTATTTTTGCTCCCGAACATGGACTTTACGGTTATGCTCAGGACCAGGTGGGCGTTAGTTCTATAATTCATAAAAAATACGAACTGCCGATAATATCGCTCTACGGCGAGACATTCGACTCGCTGATGCCCAAACCCGAGGATTTCTCGGCTCTCGATATCGTAATCGTCGATATTCAAGATGTCGGTTCGAGATATTATACTTATGTCTGGACCGCCTCGATGATGCTCGAAATCGCTCGGGCAACGGACACAAAAGTATTGGTTCTCGACAGACCGAACCCTATCGGAGGGAAAATCCTCGAAGGCTCTGTTCAGGAGAATGATTATTTGTCATTCGTTGGGCTTTATCCATTGCCTATCAGACACGGGATGACTGTCGCCGAGATTTTGAACTATGTGAACAGATACTACCAAATCGGTGCGGATATCGAAACTATACCGATGTCGGGTTGGAATAGAGATATGTGGTTCGACGAAACGGGTCTTTTGTGGGTGATGCCATCGCCGAATATGCCGACTTTGGATACCGCCGAGGTCTATCCTGGGATGTGTTTGTTGGAGGGAACGAACATCTCCGAGGGCAGAGGAACAACCAGACCATTCGAGATTTTCGGTGCGCCGTTTGTGAATCCTTATGAACTCGTGGAGAAACTGGAACTGTGTAATCTGAATGGTGTGAAATTCAGACCGTTGTTTTTTACCCCTACATTCAATAAATACGCGGGGCAAATTTGTGGTGGTGCGCAAATTCATATATTTGATAGAGACGAATTTCGCCCTGTTATAACAGGTTTTGCTATGATAAAATCGATTTACGAGTTGTATCCCGACAAATTTTCATTTAGACCGCCGCCTTATGAATACGAGCGAAATAAATTGCCGTTCGATATTTTAACAGGTTCTTCCAAGTGGCGTGAGATGATTTTAAAAAGGGCGAAACTTTCGGAAATAGAGGACGAGTTCTCCGAGCAAATCGAGAAGTTCGATAGAATCCGAAGAAATTTTTTAATATACGAATGATTTTATTTACTCTTCGCTACTGGTAGGTAGATGATGAATTCTGTTCCTTCACCGACTCGGCTGTTGACCTCGATATATCCACCGTTTTGATTGACTATTCCTTGAACGATGGAGAGCCCTAAGCCTGTGCCTTTGGGTTTGAGTGTGTAAAAAGGCTCGAATATTTTTGACAGCGCATCTTGCTCGATACCGCAACCATTATCTGCCACAGAGATACCTATCAGTTCCTCCTTAGTGAATAGACCGATTTTTGTATCTCTCAGAGAGACGACAATTCTGCCTTTTTTATCGCCGATTGCATCGATGGCATTTTTGAATAAATTTTGGAAAACTTCGAATAATTGTTCTCGCTTACCCTCCACTAATACATTTGTCGGCAGTTTCGAGATGAACTCGATATTCTCAGGATTGTTTATCGTTTCGATTTCCTCGATTATCTGCGATATTACCTCAGATACATCCACGATTTCGTTTCTAAAATATTCGGGTGGAAGTTCTCTGAGCCTTGCGAAGGTCAAAAAATTTTCGATGATTTGCGTCAATCTATCGCTTTCTTTAAGTATCAATTTCGAGATTTTTGTATCGGCTTTATTCTTTTCGATTTCTTTGAGCAGCATTTCGACACCACCTCGGATAGCAGCGAGAGGGTTGCGAAGTTCGTGTGCGAGCCTCGCAGAGAGTTCGCCTATTGCAGCAAGTTTCTCCATCTGCTGCAAAAGTTGGTCTCGTTTTTTCTCCTCGGTAATGTCCTCGAACAACGCGATAACTCCCCTGATTTCATTATCGACTTTGAGCGTGCTGATGGCGAGAGCCAGCGGTATAATCTGTCCGTATCTATCCTTGATTTCGATTTCGGTGCGCTGGATTGTCGGCGATTTTAATGCCTGCGTTAGAAAATCTGTGAACGCAGAAATCCGTTCGGGAAAAACCGATGTGAAATTTTTATCTATCACCTCATCGGTGGGTATTTGAAGGATTCTTCCCGCGGCACGATTGAAATAAACTATAATACCTTCTTCGTCCACAGTGACGAGTCCACTTCGCATATGTTGAACGATTTGGTCTGTATCCCAATGGATTCGTTCGAGTTTCTGTTTAGTTTCTTCGAGTTCTCCCAGATGCACCCGAATTTTCTTCGATAGATACCCGGCGAGAAATGCTACGATATACAGAAAACATACCCGAATATATGCGATTGCGAAGGACATTTCAGGACTTTGATGGATAATTTTCGTGCCGGGAACAGTGACAGTTTCGATGATTCCATTCACCCTAAGATAAGTCATAAGTGAATATGCGATAGCGGCACCGGTTGCTGTTATAATTGTTCCTGGGAATTCGAAGAAAAATGCGCTGGAAAGAATAGTCAACATATAAAGTAATGTGAACGGGCTCGCCTCTCCGCCGCTGAAATATATTATAGCGGTTTCGACTAATATCTCGAAGAATAGTTCTACTGAATATAGAAAAGCAAAACTGACCTCTTTTCTCGCCACATGCCAGAAATAGAGTGCACCGAGGTAGCCGAGTGTTACAATCCCATAGATAGTCAAAAGCTTGAAGAGAAATTGGTAATGAGATAAAAAAATCGTGATTGCACCGAAAAGAACTATAACAATGATTAGACGAGATAAGAGGAGCCATTTCAGTTTTTTCTCGAGTTCGATTCGCCATTGAGTAGTTTCGATTTTTTTCCGCTTAGATACCATAGTCAGATAACCCGAATCTGTTAACCCTTGATTTTTCCGATGATGTCGAACATAGGAAGATACATAGCGATAAGCAGAGCACCTACTACAACACCCATAACGACAGTCATCAATGGTTCGATGAGTGCGGTTAAAGATTCCACAGCAGCATCGACCTCTTCATCGTAAAAATCTGCCACTCGCGAAAGCATTTCATCTATATTTCCTGTTTTCTCACCGACATTTATCATTTGGATGACCATAGGAGGAAATACATTGCTTTCCTCGAGAGGAGCAGTTATTGTTTCACCTTGTGAAATAGAAATGATAGCATTTTTTATCGCTCTCTCTAAAACTTTATTCCCTGCGGTTTTAGAAGTTATCGTCAAAGCATCGATGATGTTGACACCACTTTGCAGAAGTGTGGAAAGTGTCCGTGAAAATTTTGCCACAGCAGATTTTCTAATCAATTGACCGAATATAGGCATCTTCAATTTTACTAAATCGAGGTAATATTTTGTCTTGGGATTTTTATTTAAAAGTTTGTAAGCAGCTATAATAACAGCAAATATTATGAATATCAGTAGCATATTACTTTTTAACCAATTAGATATATTCATTACGATTTGAGTGGGTTTTGGAAGTTCTGCACCGAGGCCTTCAAACATCCCAGCAAATATAGGAACTATGAATGTCAACATAACCCAGGCAATCAGAACGAGCATAGTGGTAACGATTGCAGGGTATGTCATTGCACCTTTGACTTTTCTTTTTATAGCGTCGGCTTTTTCACGATATTCTGCCAGCCTTTTCAAAATTGTCTCTAATGCACCGCTGATTTCGCCTGCCTCGACCATATTGACATATAATTCGTCGAATACTTTTTTATGTTTAGCGAGTGCATTAGCGAGTGTGCTGCCACTCGATACTGAATCTCGAACATCAGCGAGTTTCTTAGCAAAAATTTTATTCGGCGTCTGAGTGGCGAGAATATCGAGACATTGAACCAACGGAAGTCCAGCCTCTATCATAACCGCAAATTGACGAGTAAATCGAGATATTTCTACCGCTTTGATACCACTGCCGATGACGATATTTATCTGCTTAGGCTTTTTCTTTATCTTGGTGACAATAACACGCTGTTTGCGGAGAAGCTTTATGATTTCATCTTTGTTCTTCGCTTCGAGTGAACCTGAAACCGGTTGACCCGTCGATGTTCGTCCTGTGTATTCGAAAACTGGCATATCACATCACCTCGCAGATAACTTCACTATCTTCCTGCTCTTACAGCATTCGCGGATGTTACAGTTCCAGTCCGCTTTCTCGCTATGATGTCGTTTAACTCTTGTGGGTCGGGTGAACGATTCATCGCCTCCTCAATTGTGATGAGATGTTTGAGATAGAGCTCTGACAGCGACTGGTTCATCGTTTGCATACCGAATTTTCCACCCGCTTGAATAGCGGAGTATATCTGATGGATTTTGTCCTCTCGTATCTGAGCTCTGATGGCGGGTGTAACAATCATTATCTCGGTAGCGGGGACTCGTCCACCACCTATTTTTGGCAATAACGCCTGAGTCACCACCGCTCTGAGAACGAAGGAAAGCTGAACCCTAACTTGTTGCTGCTGTGAGGTCGGGAAAACATCGATAATCCTATTGATTGTCTCGGCACAAGAGTTCGTGTGAAGTGTCGCGAATGCGAGATGTCCTGTTTCTGCGATTGTAAGAGCCGATTCGACAGTATCCAAGTCTCGCATCTCTCCGATTAGAACGACATCGGGGTCCTCACGAAGTGCATATTTGAGAGCCCTGGCAAAACTCATCGTATCGGAACCGACCTCACGCTGATTGATTATACAATTCTTATGCTCGTGCACGAACTCGATTGGGTCCTCCACGGTGAGAATATGTTCGTATCTTTCCCTGTTGATTTTATCGATTATTGCGGCGAGTGTAGTCGATTTACCAGAACCTGTCGGTCCAGTTACAAGAACAAGCCCATTGGGATATTCCGAAAAAGATGCAAGAATGGGTGGCAACATCAATTCCTCGAATGAACGGATTCGCACTGGAATAACACGGATAGCGATGGCAACATTACCTCTTTGAAGAAATATATTCACACGAAATCTCGCGATACCCTCGAGTCCAAACGAAAGGTCGACCTCCCACTCCTCCTCGAACCGTTGTTTTTGACGCTCTGTCATAATAGAGTATGCCATTCGTTTAGCCATATCTGGGGATAGGGGGTCGTAGGGAAGTCTTTGAAGTTTCCCGTCGACTCGGATAACAGGCGGCGAACCCACTGTTATATGTAAATCGGATGCTCCTCGTTTGACCATTTCCTCGAGAAGTTCTCTGACCGAGACTTTCTTTTCCGTCATCGTAAAACTCCTTTATTTTAACTACCGATTGCAAAAATTTTTATAACGATACTTTGAACTTTACCATCTACCTCGCCAGACGAAGTGGACGGAGCGATAAAATTAAGCCACAACACAGCGGTATCCGCTGGTGCGAGTTTTTCACCAGCAGAATAGCCATCGAAACCGAATTGGTCACCATTAGCAAATTTTGGAGTATAACCGAGAACATCCTCCCAATGGACCGTATTAAAATTTTGCGGTTTGGGAGCTTCGACAGATGGCTTTAAAAACATCGCAGAGAATATATACTTGTTCTCATTGCTCATTTCATTGTAGTTTAACGCAGGTTCCCAAACAGTATTGGATTGCTCGCTTATCAGCATCCCGAATGTTATTGGAACATCGCCGGTGTTTATAAGTAAATATCTTTTGTCGGATGAATTGATTAAGATTTGAAGAGGAAATATCCTCTGGTTCGTTTCCCAGATGGTATCGCCTATGAATGCGAATGAAACCTCCTTGTGCCAGAAAGGTCCTATTTGGAGCGAAGATGTTTTCACACTAAAGCCCACCTGAGCGGAAAAGTAATAACCGACAGGACGATTACCTCGAGGCTCTCTAAGTATAACTTTTATATCGTATATATATCCGTCGTCGGTTTTACTGTCCAATTCCATCGGTATTTGTTCGTTTTTATCAAAATAACCATCGGCATTTTGGTCGATATTTAAAAATACCGAAAGAGGTTCGATGTCACTTTTAATTTTAATTCTAAACTGGAAAATACTATCGCTATCGAAATAATCGGGTTCGATTCCATCCCATTTGAAACCAGGCTCTCCAGTCCATTCGAAACTCCAACCTCTTTGCCCATAAGCAGACGATACAAGGAAAAGTGAGACTGCTAATATTTTTAATATTCCTTTCATATTTCGATAATATATAAATATTATTTTTTTATGCAATATAATTGTTTTCTCGATGTCTGCTTTACGGAGTTGATATTCATATTTAGGTGCTTTTACAAATCGGTATCTCGTAATTTTTTATAGTTTTGAAAACCAAATTCGATTCGGTGTTCTCTTCTTTATATCGATATTTTCCTGCTGAAAAATTTAATTGATAACAAAAAATATTCCAAATTAAAAATGGTGCGGTTTAATGCTTCTGTATCGAATTTATTAAAATCAAATATGAAATTCAATAACTTCGGATACTATGTGTATAAATAGCTCATTTTCGAGTATAGATTGGAATGTAAATGCGAGAAAATATGATGACCTTACTTTCTCGCCTTCAATTTTCTTCTTATTTCCTCGAATCGTTTCTTGACTTTCTCCTCGAAACCGAGTTCGGTGGGTTCGTAATAACGATGCCCTCGAATTTTTTCTGGAAGATGCTTTTGCTCGACTATGTGTTCGTCGAAATCGTGAGCATATTTATAATCTTTCCCGTAGCCCAGTTCTTTCATCAACTTCGTCGGAGCGTTTCGGATATGGAACGGCACAGGAAGCGAACCGAACTTCTTTACATCGGCTTCCGCTTTTTTTAATGCCGAATATATCGAATTACTCTTCGGTGCGTATGCGAGATATACGGCGAGTTCCGCAAGAGCCAAATCGCCCTCGGGGATACCGATTAAATCGAACGCCTGCAATGTGGCAGTGGCGATAAGTAATGCGTTCGGGTCGGCGAGACCGATATCCTCGACCGCCATTCTAATCAACCTGCGGATAATGTATCGTCTATCCTCTCCGCCCTGAAGCATACGAGCCAACCAATACAACGCGCCATCGGGGTCGCTGTCCCGTATAGATTTGTGCAGAGCGGAAATCAAATTGTAATGCTCCTCGCCGCTTTTATCGTAAATCACGCGCTCGCGCTGGATAATGTTTTTCACTATCTCGGCGGTGATTTTTTTGTCGTCTGTATCCTCGGCGAATTTGGCGGAGAGTTCGAGTATGTTCAATGCGAACCTCGCATCGCCGGATGAAATGTTAGATATAATATCGAGTGCCTCGTCGTCGAGCGAATCTTTGTCGAGACCGAGACCACGCCGACTATCCGTCAGTGCATTCACAACGATTTTTCGGATATGTTCGGGTTCGAGCGGTTTCAGAACAAATATCTGCACTCTCGAAAGCAACGGAGAGATAATCTCGAAAGATGGATTTTCAGTTGTCGCCCCGATGAGAATAATCGTTCCGCGCTCCACATAGGGCAAAAAAGCATCCTGCTGCGATTTGTTGAAGCGATGAATTTCATCGATGAACAAAATCGAGCGAGTGCCGTATAGATAGAGATTTCGCTCGGCTTGTGCTATGACCTTTTTGATTTCCGCGATACCCGATAGCACCGCAGAATATGAAAGAAAATCCATACCTGTCCGATTTGCGATAACACGAGCAATCGTTGTTTTTCCGCTACCTGGGGGACCCCATAAAATCATCGATGGTATCTGGTCGGTCTCGATGATTTTGCGAAGCGGTTTGCCTTCACCGAGAAGATGCTCCTGCCCGATTATATCGTCGATTCCCTGCGGACGCATACGGTCGGCGAGCAGAAACGAGTAGTCATTTCCCCCTCGCTCTTTTTCGTTTTGAAAAAGTTCCATCAGAAATAATGTAGAAAATAAATGCGTTTATGCAAGAAATTTAGGATTGAAATAAAAGCGTATCAAATTATTTCGACAAAGCGTTATTAAATTTCAAATAAAAATGTTGACAAAAAACAAAGTGGACTTATTTTAATAAGCATTTGGGGGGTTGCCAATTAACAAATTTCCCAAGGTAGAAGGGAGGAAGAAGATGGAAAAGGCATTCCCCACTTGTTTGAAGTGTAAAGAAGGAGTTATGTTGCCGTTGTCGGATTATGGAAGGGATGGGGCGACAATAATGTATAAAGCCTGGGTTTGTTCGAACCCCGATTGTGGATTTTCAATCCGCATAGACAATGGCGAAGTTAGTTTCAGTATCGTTAGAGAATATTCCACAAAGTAAGTAAATTGAAAAAATTCCCCCAAATGCATATAAAAGCCCTTGCTATTTTGAGTGAGGGCTTTAATTTTTATTCGGGAGTCGAATGAAAATAAAAACGAGAAATATCGCATTATTCGTAATTTCTATACTAATCGGAATAATACTCTGGCTTCATGTAATCACCGAAAAACAATATGAGACCGACCTGTATGCTTCGTTATCCATCGAGGACATTCCGCCTAAATATGTGATAGCGAATAAAATTCCGACGATAGTTCACATACGAATCAGCGGTAAAGGTAAGGATTTACTCGCTCAATTTCTCACGGGCGGTAAAGCTAAAATTTCTGTCGCTAATTTTTCATACGGAAGAAAAACAATTAAACTGAAGCCGCAAAATTTCGATTTTATATCGTCGGGGATTAAACTCCGAGAGGTTCTTTCGCCGAAAGAAATCGTAATCGACCTCGATAGGAAATCCACTAAAAAAGTCCCTGTCAAATCTCGGCTGGTCGTGATGCCCATCGAAGGAATGTATTGTTCGAAAAATCCCGAATTTCGACCGAAAACTATAACTATCGAGGGTCCCGAATCGAAAGTCAGAAAAATCGACGAGGTATATACTGTTCCAGAAACTCTGAAAGGTTTTAACACATCTACTTCGTTTCTCGTCCCGCTCGTTCATCCGGATGAAAAGGTAATTCCCATACCAGATACAGTCTCCGTATTCGTCGATGTCAGCAAATTAGTTCAGCGAAGAATCGAAGATGTCGAGGTCGAATCCACAGATTACAAATTCGCGGGGATTATAAAACCATCTACTATCGCTGTTATAATCACAGGACCGAAAAAAAATATCGAGAACTTGAAGAAATCGCAGATAAAAGCGTATGTTAGTCTCGGAGATTCAACCCAGAGCAAAGATGGTAAGCTAAAACCTACTATCATCGTCCCAGAAAATGTCCAGGTGATTGGGACCGACCCAGAATATATAACAATCGACACGACAGGTGGGACAAAATGATTGTTCTCGGAATAGAAACCTCCTGCGATGAAACCGCCGTCTCGATATTCGATGGCAATTCACCAATCGCCGACATAGTATATACTCAAAGTGTGCATTCATCCTTCGGCGGTGTAGTTCCCGAACTCGCCAGCAGACATCATATCAGAAAATTGGCATCGATGGTAAAATCGGTTCTCGAACAATCGAAAATACCCGCAGACGATATAGATGCGGTCGCTGTTACCTCGGGACCGGGACTTCCTGGAGCGTTGCTCATAGGGACGACATTCGCTAAGGGTTTCGCATACGCACAAAATATCCCGGTAATAGCGGTCAATCATCTCGAGGGTCATATTTTCGCGGCGAAACTCGGCTGTGAAATCGAACCACCTTTTATCGTGCTGTTAGTTTCGGGTGGACACACAGAAATCGCAAAAGTTCTCGACTGGGGGAAATACGAAACACTCGGTGTCACCCGCGACGATGCTGCTGGGGAGGCGTTCGATAAGGTCGCACAAGTTCTCGGATTGCCGTATCCGGGCGGTCCAGAAATCCAGATGCTCGCAGAAAAAGGCGACCCGAACTCGATAAAATTTCCGCGAGCGATGATGAAATCCGGCGACCTCGATTTCTCATTCTCGGGATTGAAAACCGCCGTGATAAATCTTCTATACGATTGGGGCGCCGATAAAGTGCGGAAAAACATAGAAAATATATCGGCATCCTTTCAGCAGGCGGTCGTCGATACTCTGCTCGGAAAACTGCAAATCGCCGTCGAGAGAACAGGTATAAAAACAGTAGCGATTGTCGGAGGTGTCGCCGCGAATCAAAAACTCAGAATCGATGCAAAAAATAGGGGCTGGAAAATCTGCATCCCACCGCTAAAATATTGCACCGACAACGGCACTATGATTGCAGCAGCCGGATATTTCCATCTCGCCTATGGTGAAACAACCCCGCTAAACTTTCGGATAAATCCATCGTGGAAACTCGATGAAATCCAATACTGATAAGACAATCAAAACTTCCACAGGGAAAGATTAGTGAACTCATCTTTCACACGAGTGATTTCATCGGCATCTGTCGGGATAAAAATAATCTCGCCAGTTACTGAAACCTCGCCGGAAAATAAATGTCCACCGATTGTGGAATTATCCCTTTTTCCGAGAATAATGTGAGCGTGGACGAGCGGTTTATCATCCACAAATACGATATTCCCCATAAGTGAGAGCAGTTCGAAATAGCCATCGACTCTGTTGTGCAGATATTCTTTCGTCTCGATATCGAAATAGCCGAGTTCCGCCCATTTGAGCGCTCCGATACCCTGAAAGAAACCACCTACTTTTTCCCCTTGGGCAAAATCCGAGAGGCATTTAATCGGGTCGTCGCCAGGACTCAATTTGATTGCATATAATCCGCTCTCTAATTTTTTGAAATCCATAATCGCCTCCATAATTTTTCTCTCGCCGCAAAAATCTTTTCGTTTCCAATTTCGATATAAAAACATATATTAAAAATATGGCAATTATAAAATGTGAAAATTTGCGTAAATCGTATGCAACTCCCGATGGCGAATTAGAGATTCTCCGTGGAATAGATTTCGAGATTTCCGAGAAAGATTTCATCGCTGTCGTCGGAGCATCAGGCGTCGGCAAAAGCACGCTCTTGCATTTGCTCGGACTTTTAGATATGCCGTCTGCGGGAACGGTCTTTTTCAATGAAATCCCATCGAATACTTTTACGGATAAAGAATTAGCAAAAATTCGTGCGGAAGCTATCGGGTTCGTATTTCAATTTCATCACCTACTGCCTGAATTTACCGCACTGGAAAATCTTTTGATTCCGCAGCTCATAGTGGGTGTCAAAGGCTCCAAA
>CAYRNI010000038.1:12928-16181 GCA_964425665.1 uncultured bacterium | reverse complement strand
TTACGGTAATTTTATAAGTTTATGCAATTGAACACTTAATCTAACTTCGGGAATTTCCTCGTAAATCCACTGGGCTAACCTTTTGGGCGATAATCTCCCCCAAACTGGCTGAAATAATACTTGTGATTTTACCGGATTTCGCACGATAAATTCCTTTGCCCAATTAAAATCGGTTCTATCGGCGATAACAAATTTCACCGAGTCCCGAGAACGAAGTTTTTTAAGATTAGAGACAAGATGCTTACCAGATTCACCGCTCGATGGAGTTTTTATGTCCATCGCGATATATGTTCTATCGAACTGAACCTTTTCTATATTTTGTGTGCCATTAGTTTCGATAAGAATGAATTTTTTACCATCTGACCATCGTTTGACAAGTTTCGAGACGCTTCGATGTATAAGCGGTTCGCCGCCCGTTAGGAGTATCCATTTCTGTTTAGCTTTAATACCGCGGTCGACGAGACTCGAAAATGGAATTTCTTTCCCTCCGTGCCTTGCAGCAGGAGTATCGCACCAATTGCAGTGAAGATTACATCCACCCAATCTCACGAGCAAGCAAGGCATCCCAGCATACACACCCTCCCCGATAATAGTAGAAACTATTTGCACAACTCTCAATTATCACCTCACACATTTTTAGTATTTATTATAACCACGCACATTCGATATCAAAGGTCGATTTTAAAAATCCTATAAATCTTGTAGACTCTTCCCCCGATATCCTCTAAAATACTGTTCATAGACACATTATCTTCGAGTATCCACGAGCACTCTGCTGCGACATAACCCTTTTTAATGCCATCCTTGAATGTCCGATAGTAGAACCCGAGGTCGATGCCACGATTGCGATAACCTTCGATAACTCCCATCGTAATCACACGCAGCTGGTTTATTTTTTTCGCATAGTGCAATATTTTGAAAAGTCCGAATGGTAATAATCTCCCGCTCCGATTGTGGATAAGTGCCTGATTTAAGTCTGGAAGAGCGAGAGAAAACCCAACAGGTTTCCCATCAGCCTCAGCGATATATACGAGGTCTTTGTCCGCAACCTTTTTCAAATCTTGTGCAGTATTGCGAAATTCATCATCGGTCATCGGGACAAAACCCCAGTTCCGTTCCCACGCCTTGTTATACACAGATAGAATCAATTCGACTTCATCTTCTACGTGAGAAAAATCGACCGTGCGAATGATAAAATTTCCCTTTTTCAGAGCGTATTCGCCCAATTTTTTCAATCTCGGAGGAATTTCGGGCGTATCGATTATCCAGGCGAGCAAATCCTTTTCCTTCACGAAGCCATAGTTCTCGATGAGTTCCCGATAGTATGGAAGATTATATGTCATCATAATCATCGGCGGGCTATCGAAACCCTTAATCAATGTTCCGCACTCGTAGTTTGTCGATGGATTCATCGGACCGATGACCGATTCGACGCCTTGCTCTTTAAGCCATTTCAGCGCCGCATCGAACAGGTCGTTCGCCACTTTTTGGTTCTCTATGCACTCGAAGAAACCGAAATATCCCCAATTTAAATTTTGGAATTTTTGAAAATTCGGGTCGACTATCGCAGCGATTCTGCCGAGCATTTTGCCCTTATCGACAGCGAGAAAATATTTCGCCCTCGCAAATTTCCAGAACGGATGTTTTTGCCGATTGTGAAGTTTGAATTCCTCTCCTTTTAGATTTGCCACCCAATTCGGCTCACTACGATAGATTATCCAAGGAAGCCGAATAAATGCCGCAAGATGAACATTATTCTCAACAGGAATTATTTTGTGCGCCATTTTATCCTCCAATTTCTGAAAAAAATAATAAACTAATTATTTTTTTCAAAGAAAAATATTTTTAACAATTTCAAGAAATTTCTTTTATCGTTATGATAAAATGTTATTATGATATTAGTATAAGATTTCAGCAGAATAGAGAAATTATGAAAAAATGGATAATTAGTCCATATTGTCAAAATCATTTTCCTCGAATTTTCTCTTCTTCGAGAACATCGAAATCTTTTTAAAGTAAAACCAAACAGGAGATAAGATGAGAAACACAACTATTTTAGCGCTTATTATAGTGCTGGGAACAATGGTATGTTTCGCCGACGGATGGCAACGAACCTATGGCGGAACGAACGGAGATGGTGGCAAGTCCGTTGTGCAAACGAGCGATGGTGGATACATAATCGCAGGATACACGGATTCTTTCGGAGATGGCGATTACGATATCTATCTCGTCAAAACCGATGCAATAGGCGATACCGAATGGACCAGAACCTACGGCGGAAGCGACAACGATTGTGCATACTCGGTCGAACAAACAACAGATGGCGGATATATACTCGCTGGATATTCGGGACCTTACGATTACCACGATATATATATCGTAAAGACCACATCGACAGGCGATGTCCAATGGACAAAAACTTACGGCGGAGTCCAAAATGATGAAGCATACTCGGTAATGCAAACTGCCGATGGTGGATATTTTGTTGCAGGATATTCAGAATCGTTCGATGATGGTGCTTGGGGCGATGTGTATGTTTTGAAATTGAATTCATCCGGCGATACTGTATGGACACACACTTATGGCGGGATAGATGTGGATATCGCTTACTCGGCTAAACAGACAAGCGATGGCGGATATATACTCGCAGGATACACAAATTCCTTCTATACTGGCAGTATATACTTAATCAAAATCACAACTTCTGGCGATGTCGAATGGTCGCAAAATTACGATGGCGATGTAGCATATTCGGTTGCGCAGACCTCGGATGGAGGATACATTCTCGCGGGATGGATAGATTATGCCGATTACGATATCTATATTATCAAGACCAATTCATCGGGCGATATCGAGTGGACAAAAATATACGGCGGAAGCGACGAGGAAGACGCCAGTTCGATTATAAATACCGCAGATGGCGGTTTTTTGGTCGTCGGATACACGATGTCGTTCGGCGCAGGAGATGAGGATGTATATATTCTAAAACTGAATTCATCAGGCGATACCATCTGGACAAGAACTTATGGCGGAAGCGATGATGATGAAGCGTATTCTGTGATGCAAACAAGCGATGGCGGATACATAATCGCGGGATACACATACTCGTTCGGCGCCGGCTACGATGATATCTATCTAATCAAAACCGATTCGCTGGGCGAAGTATCCTGGGTTTCCGAACCGAATATAAAACCGCAAACTATAAATATCTCTGCATATCCCAATCCGTTCAATTCGTCGGTGAAAATAACCG
>CAYRNI010000038.1:0-12828 GCA_964425665.1 uncultured bacterium | reverse complement strand
ACTATAAATATCTCTGCATATCCCAATCCGTTCAATTCGTCGGTGAAAATAACCGCACCGGCGGATGCGGAAATCGAGATATACGATGTAAAAGGGAATGTTGTGTATAAACCCCCTCTATTCTCTAACTCCTTTCTCCCCGAGGAGAAAGGAGAACCGATGGGTGCACAATCACAAAGTCCTTCTCCTTGGGGAGAAGGATATAGGATGAGGGGGTTATTCATCTGGACACCGGATAAAACTGTATCATCGGGGATATATCTTGTTCGTATAACATCGGAAGATGGTTTGAATCAGATTAAAAGAATAGTTTATCTCAAATAAATCTATTTCAAAAATCGCTTGACTTTCGCTTTTGTCCGATATGAATTTGCTATATGTCCTATATTTTGACAGCGCTATTCGGATTTTTCGCTGGTTCGCTATCTGGTTTTTTCGGTATCGGCGGCGGAGTAGTTTTTGTGCCGACACTTCTTTTCATTTTGCGAGCGGATGGATATGCAACTGGTCCCGCGATGCTCATCGCCACAGGAACGAGTCTCGGTGCTATCGTTCTCGCCACATCGTCATCCGCGATGAAACATTACTCGATGGGAAATATCCGAACAGAAACTGTTATCCCTATCATTATCGGTGTGGTTCTGACGAGTGCAATCGGTGTGATTATCACAAACGCAATCGGCGGCGACCCTCTGCGATATCTACTGGCGGCGTTCAACATTTGGGCGGCATATCGACTATTCAAACAATCGCTATCACATAGAAAACAAAATGGAAACTCATCCAAATTCCTATATGACTCCGTAAAGAAAATGCCACTGAAAATTATAATATTTTTGTTCGGTATCGGTGTGATTGTCGGGATAAAATCCGCTATGCTCGGTATCGGCGGAGGAGTATTCGTCGTCTCGGGATTAGTGATTTTTCTACACTATCCATCGAAAAACGCGGCGGGGACATCATCTCTCGTGGCGCTCACCGCTGCACTTATAGGCGTGTTCTTCCGAGGTCTTTTCGGACATCCACCCGATACCGTCCCACCAGGAACTATCGGAACGATAAATATCCCGCTGGCACTCACACTGGGAATTCCAGCAATGTTCGGCGCACAAATCGGAGCGAGACTCCACAAAATACTCAAGGAAAATAGATGGTTTTACATCGCATTCGCAATACTTCTCATCGTAGTCACAATAAAAATGATATGGTAGCACCCTTCGGGTGTCTTCCTTGCGTTGTGTTTTTCTGAATCCCGATGAAATCGGGACCTTCCGATAGAATCGGCAATTCCTTGCAACGCCAGCGAAAAATTGCAAGTATAAAATAAGTTCATTTCAAGCTGATTTTAATGAACTAATTGATAATTTTATTTTGCACCTTCGGGTGTCTTCCTTGCGTTGTGTTTTTCTGAATCCCGATGAAATCGGGACCTTCCGATAGAATCGGCAATTCCATAAAAACACCGAGTATGCAACAAAACTAGGAAAAACTAATCGGTAATTTTACATTTTGCACTAAATATTTTTGCCAAATTCTGATTACAGAAGTATAATATATTAGATGGTAAAAAAGAGCGAACATATATCGGGTTCAATCGGTAGAATTATCTTCAAAAATTCTGAAACCGATTTCGCCGTGCTGCAAATCATTCCCGATAATGAAATCATCCCGTTCATCGCGACGGGAACGATACCGAACCCTGTCGTCGGGCAGACTGTCGAACTTTTTGGACATTGGGTCGAGCACTCCAAATATGGCAAACAGTTTCAATTCGAGGATTTTAAGGTATCGGCTCCTAAAGGCACAAATGCGATGATAAAATACCTTTCATCAGATTTGATTCGTGGCATCGGCAAGGTATATGCGGAAAGAATCGCCAAAAAATTCGGCGAGAACACAATCGATATCATACTTCATCATCCCGAGCGTTTGGAAGAAATCGAAGGTATCGGGAAGATGCGAGCCAAGAGAATCGCCGAGTCCGTAAGAAAAGCATATTCGGAGCAGGCATCGCTTCAAAGACTCGCCGTATTTTTGTTCGAGCACAATTTCGGGAAAGGAACTGTCAGAAGAATCTGGCGAAGATATGGCGAATCCGCACTGGATGTCGTCAAGCAGAATCCATACATTCTCGCAGAGGAGGTCTGGGGAATCGGCTTTGCCACGGCGGATAAATTGGCTCAAAGTTCAGGCATCGCACCGGACGACCCGCGAAGAATCTCCGCCGGGATTTTTTACACACTTCGTCGCGCCGCCGATGATGGCAATTGCTATCTTCCCGCGGATGAATTAGTCGAGCGAGCCAGTAAAATTCTATCCGCGGAGAAAAACCTTGTCGAAAAAGTTCTGAAGCAATCGGCATCGGTGGAGAAAATCATCAGGGATGGCGATAAAATATATATCCCGAAATTCTATTCCGCCGAGGAGGAAGTATCTCGCATTCTCGCGGATATAGTTTCCGTTCCGCCGAAAAAACAAATTCATCCCGCGATGGCGGAGTCGCTTTTCAATCTCGCACAAAGAGAACTCGATTTCCAATACACCGACGAGCAGAAACGGGCGATAATCGGAGCGTTGACCAAAAAAGCGATTATAATAACGGGCGGACCTGGAACAGGAAAGACTACCATTGTCAATTCGATTCTTTTCGGCGTAAAAAAACTCGAATGGAAAGTGGAACTCGCTGCACCGACCGGCAGAGCGTCAAAGAGATTGTCCGAAACTACGCACCATCACGCGAGCACGATTCACCGACTGCTCAAATTCAATCCGGGAATCACAAAATTTGAAATGGACAGAGCGAACCCTCTGGATGTGGATATGCTTATTCTCGATGAGGTCTCGATGGTGGATATCGAACTTTTCTGGAGAGTCCTTACGGCGTTGCCATCCGATTCGAGATTGGTTCTCGTGGGCGATGCCGACCAATTGCCATCTGTAGGTCCCGGCGCCGTTCTGAGCGATATGATAAAATCGAAAAGAATCGAAACAGTTCGGCTGACTCGCATTATGAGACAGGACGAACACGGGCTTATCGTCCGCAATGCACACAATATCCTGCGAGGGAAAATGCCTATTATCCGCAACGATGCTCAGGACGATTTCTTCATATTGACAAAGGAGGACCCTCAGCAGGCTCAGGAATCTATTATCGAACTCGTCTGCGAGCGAATTCCCAAAAAATATCGACTCGACCCCGTCAGCGACATACAGGTGATAACACCGATGCATAAGGGTCGATGCGGTGCACTGGAACTCAACAGACTTCTGCGACAAAAACTGAACCCGAATTCATCCCGTTCGCGATTGCCGTTCGCCGTGGGCGACAAAGTTATGCAAATCGCAAATAATTACGATTTGTCGGTGTTCAACGGCGAGATGGGTATCGTAATCGCCACCGATGAAAGCAAGGGACAAATCGCCGTAAAATTCGACATCGGCGAAAGAATTTATGATATATCGTTCTGGAATCAATTGCATCTCGCCTATGCGATAACCGTTCACAAGTCGCAGGGCAGCGAATATCCTGTGGTAGTTATGCCGATTTTAACGGAACATTACATTATGTTAGCGAGAAATCTGTTATATACTGGCATCACGCGTGCGAAAAAATTGCTCGTGCTCGTGGGTTCAAAAAAAGCACTATCGATTGCTGTGCATAACAATCGACAGATGCTTCGATACACAGATTTGGCGAGAAGAATCGCTGAGAAAATTGATGCATTATAAAATTTGAGGACAGATGTCGGGTAAGAATTAAATTTTTCGATTTAATTTGCACAGATTACTTTTGGATATATTTATACAATATCAATCCCGGAGGCACTATGTCTAAGATTATAATCACAGGTGGAGCGGGTTTTATCGGCAGTGCGATTGTATGGGCATTCAATAGGAAAAATTTCGACGACATTCTGATTGTCGATGAACTCGGCAAAACAGAGAAATGGCAAAACTTGGTCAATTTGAAATTCGCCGACTTTATCCATAAGGACGATTTCATCTCTCAAATCGAAATGGGGCAATTCGACAATATAGATGGCATAATTCATATGGGTGCCTGCACAGATACCACTCAGAAGGATGCGGACTTTTTGCTATGGAACAACTACGAATATACGAAAATTTTAGCAAACTGGTGTGTCGAGCATAACAAAAGATTCGTGTATGCATCGAGTGCAGCGACATACGGCGATGGTTCGCTCGGTTTCTCCGACAAGGAAGAACTCATCCCCGATTTGCATCCGCTGAATATGTATGCATACTCCAAGCAGTTATTCGACCTATGGGCATTACGAAATAATTTGTTCGATAAAATCGCTGGCATAAAATATTTCAATGTTTTCGGTCCGAACGAATACCACAAGGGCGATATGCGAAGCGTCGTCAATAAAGCATTCGAGCAGATTTTATCGACTGGTAAAGTTAGACTGTTCAAATCGTATAATCCCAAATATCCCGACGGCGGGCAGATGCGCGATTTCGTATATGTCAAAGATGCTGTTGATATGACTATATTTCTATACGAACATCCTAAGATAAATGGTATTTTCAACTGTGGAACAGGCGAAGCACGAACATTCGAGGATTTGGCAAAAGCGGTATTTTCGGCGATGGATAAACCCGAAAATATAGAATATGTAGATATGCCAAAAGAACTCCGTGAAAAATATCAATATTTCACACAAGCAGACATAAGCAAAATCCGCAAAATAGGGTATTCCAAAAAATTTGCATCATTAGAGGATGCGGTCTCAGATTATATAAAAAATTATTTGATGACCGAGGATAAATATCTAAAATAAAAACTCCATTATTGGGTCTTAACGACAGAAAATCAGCAGCAAATTTTTAGACTTTGACATTTTAATTTATTCCGTTATTATAAATTATATGTTCAGTTCGGTTAAGGACATATTTGGAGGCAGTATAGATTTCGCTAATCCTTGGGCTTTACTATTTCTGCTATTAGTTCCCTTTGGATACTGGTTGATGAAAAGATTTCCGCGAGCGACTATGCTTTATACGGTTACCCGCAGGTTTAAAAAACCTAATCGGAGAAAATCGTTTCGGGTGTCGCTCTGGCGAAGTGTCCCGCATTTGTGGGCAATCGCTATAGTGTTGTTTTCGCTGGCTGCGGCAAGACCACAGGCAGGACAAAATATCGAAAAGGTATATACGCAAGGCATAGATATAGTTATGACTCTCGATATTTCATCTTCGATGTATGCTGTGGATTTCAAGCCGAAGAATCGGATACAGGCAGCAAAAATCGAGGCGGCTAACTTTATCGAGGGACGAGAGAACGACAGAAT
This sequence comes from uncultured bacterium, assembly GCA_964425665.1. Lineage (GTDB taxonomy): Bacteria > UBP14 > UBA6098 > B30-G16 > B30-G16 > JAGGZE01. The sequence continues at coordinate 7,513 of CAYRNI010000038.1, read as the reverse complement.
AGGACTGGTGATATTCGCATCTAAAGCCTTTCCGCAATGTCCATTGACAATCGACCACAATGTTTTGCTCGAACTTCTGAAACAAGTAGATATTGGTATGATAGACGACGGCACAGCAATCGGCGATGCGATAATCACCGCTGGGAATAGACTTCGCAAGAGCAAAGCCAAAAGCAAAGTGATAATTCTTCTGACCGATGGCAGAAACAATTGCGGAAGAATCGACCCGGAAACCGCCGCTCAAGCCTGCGCCGCAATCGGTGCAAAAATTTACGCAATCGGTATGGGGAAAAGAGGAAAGGCACTCTATCCAATGAAAGATACGTTCGGAAATACTCGATATGTCCCTATGGATGTTGAAATCGACGAGCAAACACTCAGAGAAATCGCCGATGCGACAGGAGGCAAATATTTCAGAGCGACGGATACGAAAAAACTTCACAAAATCTATCAGGAAATCGACAAGATGGAAAAAACAAAAATCGAGGTCAAACGATATAAAAGGTATAAGGAACTTTTCCAATTTCCTCTATTTTTGGGCTTTTTGTTCTCCGCGATGGCAATTGTTATAGAATACATAATCGTCCGACCGATTCCATAAATTAAAAATTCATAGTGCTACAAGATGAAAAGAAATTCGAAAATCGTCTCTCGTTATAATTCCCACTGCGATGAAAAATATTTCATCAATCTCGATGAAATCTTATCTAATGAATTCGGCAAATTAGATACAAAGAACTGCGATAATCCAACGGATGCACTGGTCAGGGGCATATTATCCCAAAATACCAACGACCGCAATCGCGATAGAGCATTTTCGGCGTTGAAATCCGAGATTCCGGATTGGGGCGATTTTCTAAATACCGATGACGATAAAATCATTTCGCTGATTCGTCCTGCGGGAATGGCAGCACAACGATGCAGCAGGATAAAGAGATTATTGCGGTGGCTCGCCGAACACAATCGCGGTAAAATAGATGCCTCGTTTCTTCTCGATATTCCACCACAGAAGGCTTTGGAGATGCTAACAACTGTCGATGGTATCGGTATAAAAACTGCGGCGGTATTTCTATTATTTTGCGGGAATGCGCCATTTTTCCCCGTGGATACTCATATCAAGCGGATAATGGTTCGTCTCGGTGTGTTCGCACCTAAAACTCCCGCAGAAAAAATGATACCGATTTTATCAGAAATAATCCCGTCCCAATTGCACAAGCGGTTGCATCTTAATTTGTTAAAACTCGGAAGGCGAATATGTAGTGCAAAAAATCCGAAATGCGGTATTTGTCCCGTAGGGGAGATGTGTGAAAAAATAGAAATTTAAAATTTAATATTTTTCCGTATCGAGTCTAAAATGTTTTTCGTATTTATGGCTAACATTTTTGATGATATAATTTCAGTGCTGAAAAATATTTTTATTTTTTCGATTTGAAAATATATTGGATTTATATTTTCGACTTAGAAGATTATTTTGAAAGTAAATTTTAGAGGAGAGAAAGGAGTTTGAAATGTCTTTGCTGGTTGTCGGTTCTGTGGCATTGGATACGGTATTTACACCTCGTGGTCAGCTTATGGAGGGACTCGGCGGTTCTGCTGTTTATTTTTCGATTGCCTCGAGTCTTTTCACACCGGTTCATCTTGTAGGAGTTGTCGGAAAGGATTTCCCTCGCGAACATATCGAAAAGCTCATTGCACATAATATCGATTTGGATGGTCTATATACCGCCGATGGTAAAACCTTCCGCTGGAGCGGGAAATACAACGAAGATTTTGCTGACCCCGAAACTCTTTCGACAGAACTCAATGTATTCGCAGATTTTTCGCCCGATTTACCCAAAAACTATCGGGACATACCATTCGTTTTTCTCGGGAACATTCATCCGAAACTTCAGTTGAAAGTTTTGGAACAAATGAACTCACCTAAACTCGTTGCAGCCGATACGATGAACTTTTGGATTGAGGGCGAACGCGATGCACTTTTGGATGTTCTCAAAAAAATCGATATATTGATAATCAACGAACTCGAGGTTCGTATGTTGACAGGTGTTCGTTCAATTCTTTCGGGAGCGAAAAAAATTCAGCAGATGGGTCCATCGACATTGGTGGTCAAACGCGGAGCGTATGGTTCATTGGCGGTTATCGGCGACGATATATTCCTTGTTCCTGCATATCCCACCGAAGATGTCGTTGACCCGACAGGTGCGGGGGACTCTTTCGCCGGTGGATTTATGGGCTATATCGCCAGCGAGGGAAAAATCGACCCACAAACTATGCGAAAGGGAATCGTATATGGTTCACTGGTTGCGAGTTTCAATGTGGAAAATTTCTCTGTCCAAAATCTCGAAAAATTAACCATAGAAAAATTGAACGAAAGATTTGAAAAATTTAGGCAAATGACGAAATTCTAAATTATATCTAATTTACTGAATTCAAATCGTATATAATAAAATCGCTGGTAAATCTGCTTATGGTCCATTATGGCTTACTTATGGGACTCATCGGTTTCGATTCTTTCGAGAGGACAAATCTTGGTCGGATGAAAAAGACATCGATGATAATGTCGGCGACATATTTCCTCATAAAAGTGTTTGCATAATTCAAACAAATTCATATTATTAAATAAGATTAGAAAATGTTAATATCTTTACGGAGGCAAAAAATGAAAATCAGTTTGGCAATTATTGTCATTGCATCCTTGGGAGTTTGTGCATTTGCACTGATGCCCACTCAGAAAACAATCCCCGATATTCGAATCGAATATCCTAATGGTATTCCCGCCGATGAAAATTTGATAAAAGAACTCGATATCGAACGACCATTGGTAAGTAAAATAGACCCGATTTCAAAAAACTTTGTGATGCTTATATGCGAACCGCTGGCAACAGGCATTTCTGTATCGAATGTGAATAATGCTCGCACTGCTGCTCTCGAATTCGCACAAAAATATTCGCGAATAATCGGTGTCCCAGCAGAGCAACTCGGAATCGAAAATGCCGAGAAAATAACCAAATTCTGGAATGTATCTCTGCATCAAAAATATGAACAATATGATGTTATCGGCTCGAGAGTTATGTTGCGAATCAACAATCTGGGCGAAATATTCTACTTCAACAGCACTGTGAAACCTATGGCAAAAATTTCTCTCGACAAAAAACTATCCCTCGACGATGCATCTGAAATTGCACTCTCTTATATCGAGCCACAAATTCACATAAGGACAAAACAATATCTCGCCGTTGCACCTATTCCCGAGAAGGACAAATATATCGGCAGACTGGTCTGGTATCTCGAATTTCGGACAAAGATGCCGCTCGGATTATGGGTTTTCTGGGTGGATGCTGAAAACGGCAAATTGCTATATGCCGCAAACGAAATGCCGAGAGCATCAGGTTCAATAACAGGGAATTATCTTCCCAACTATTACGATGATACTCCTCTGGTGGGTCCATTTCCCTATGAAGGGCTCACTGTCGATGGACACAGCGGAACCACCGACTGGGATGGCAACTTCGTAGGTGTCGGGTCCACAGGCTCTTCACATACTTTCCATACGACCCTATCTGGAACTTATTGTATAATAGACGATAGTTCCTATCCTGTCGCCGAATATACTGGAAATTATACAAGCGATACTATCAACTTTTTCTGGGATATGAGCGCCAGTTGGAGACAGGACCAAATAAATCTATATTATCACACAAATTGGATACACCACTGGGTAAAGACATTTCTCGGCTACAATGCTATGGATTATCAAATGCCAGCTGTGTGCAATGACCCTTACGATGCCGACAACGCTTATTGGGATGGATATGGAATAAATTTCGGCGGTGGTGGAACCGCTCTCTATAACCTCGCTCTATTCGCCGAGATTATCTATCACGAATACACCCACGGCGTAACGCATCATATATATCCTGGCGATGCACTTCCATATACGGGGCAAAGCGGGGCGATAGATGAAGCACTTTCGGATTATTTCCCCTGTTCCATTTTCGATGACCCTCTGATGGGCGAACGAGCATATAGAAGTTCTCCGACTGAATATATGAGGAACTTGAACAATTCGAATAGATATCCCGACGATTTCGTCGGCGAAGTCCATTATGATGACCAAATCATTGCGGGGGCATGGTGGGATATCAGATCCGAACTCGGTGCAGAATATACCGACTCTCTTGTCCACTTCGCGAGATTTTCATATCCCGCTACTTTCGAGGAATTTCTATATGCGATACTCGGTGTAGATGATGATGATGGCAATTTATCCAATGGAACACCTAACGCAGGTGTTATCTACAATTCATTCCACAACCACGGAATCGGTCCAGAAAATTTTCTGACGATAGAACATACTCCTCTAACATCCACCGAGGATACATTAACTCCTCTAACGGTCGAAGCGGAAATAATATCTATTCTCGGAGTGGATTCTGTTGTAGTCGCATATAGAATTTTGGGCGAAATGATTTGGTATTATATTCCGATGACCAACACCACCGACGATAATTGGAGTGCTGAAATTCCTCGTCAGCCACTCGGGACAACTGTTCAGTATTACATTTACGCACAGGATGTTGCGGACAACTATATAGTATCTCCCCCCGTAGGAGCGGCAAATCCTTATACTTTTTCTGTCGCGATAGATACCATCCCTCCGGAAATCGAACATATACCGCTCACACGGGGCAATGTTTCCGCCTGGTCGCCGATTGTTTTTGCAAAAATCAGCGATGCCTATGGCGTCGGTGGAGCATCGGTGCAATATATGGTGAACGATATTTCATATCCCCCCGTCGATATGGAATACGATTCTATCCGAGACGGATGGTCGGCACAATTTCCTTGCACAGTCGGTGTAGGAGATGTTATGAAATATAGAATCATAGGATATGACAATTCGATTTCATACAACATTGCATTTTATCCATCGTCGGACACTTGGGTCGAGTTCGATGTCGGCAGAGATTATATCGAACATTTCGAATCTGGCGGATACGATTACAGACATTATAGCACTATGACCGATTACCCCGATGAATGGCATCTCGAAACGGAAAGAGTTCACAGCGGCGAATATAGTTATAAATTCGGAGGGAACAGCCTCGAAGCATATAGTGATCTCACAGATGGTGTTCTTGAAACGCCATCTATCTATGTCTCGTCTGAGGACACATTGACCTTTTATCAATATATGGATGCCGAGACATCGAACATTTACACTGGCTATGCGTGGGATGGTGGCATAATCGAGATAAGCACGGATGGAGGTTCTAATTGGTCACAGATTACACCACAGGGAGGGTATCCATTTTTAATTCATTATAACGAGGTCTCGCCCTTTTCTGAGGACACTCCTTGCTTTTCGGGGCATAGAGAGTGGCAAAAAATTACTTTTCTAATAGATACGAATGGATATGTGAAATTTCGATTTCATTTTGGTGCAGATGGTTATGTAACTCGTGAAGGGTGGTATATCGACGATATAAAGGTCACGAATCATAATTGGGTTTATGTTCTCGATGGCAATAAATGGAGACCCGAAAAACTCGCTATTAATTTATCACCGAACCCATTCAACGGTGCGGTATCGATTCAAACATATGTGCCGAAAGATGGAAATCTCAAAATCGAAATACTCGACATAAATGGTCGTATCGTAGATAAAATATTCGATGGTATTTCCAAAACTGGAATATTAAGATTGATATGGCAACCTACCGATATTCCTGCTGGTATATATCTCGCCAGAGCCAGCACACAAGGAAATGTCGCTATTCAAAAAATATTCTATGTGAAATAGTTTTATCGGAGGTGATTACTCGAAGATGTCCAAGATAAAGAATCCAAAGTTCTCGGGGCGTCCACTAAAAGTATCGACACTCGGGGTCGACCAGCGGCAACTTTTCGGTCAGCGAGGGGCATATTTGAAAGAAATCGAACTCGAATTTCCCGTTAAGATAGTTGCTCGCGGCGATGAAATCCAAATATATGGCGAAAAAGAACCATCACAACTCGTTAAGGAACTTTTCAATGATATAATTCAGCATCTTGCATCTGGCGGCTCGATTTCTGAACAAACATTACAGTATGCGATGAAAATGGTCAAGGGGGAGAAGGATTCCCAGCCATCACTCGACGATGATAGAATTCTTATGACAAATCGCCGGATAGCGATTCGTCCGAGAAGCGACGGGCAGAAAAAATATATGGACGCAATATTTTCCAGCGACCTCGTATTCGCCATAGGTCCCGCTGGAACAGGTAAGACTTATCTCGCTGTTGCCTGTGCGGTAAGATTCCTCAAAGAGCGCAGAATCGACCGAATCATTTTGGTGCGTCCCGCCGTAGAAACGGACGAACAGCTCGGTTTCCTCCCCGGCGATATGAAAGAAAAAGTAGACCCATATCTCAGACCGCTATACGATGCACTTTACGATATGTTGCCGAGAGGACAGGTCGATAGACACATCGAAACGGGAGTTATCGAAATAGCACCGCTGGCATTTATGCGGGGAAGGACATTGAACAATTCTTTCATTATACTCGACGAGGCACAAAATACCACAGTCCGCCAGATGAAAATGTTTCTGACTCGTCTGGGAATGAATTCTAAAACCGTTGTCACCGGCGACATCACGCAGATAGATTTGCAGGACAAATCTATGTCGGGGCTTCTGAGTGCTCGCTCCATCCTCGATGGTATCACCGGTATAGAGTTCGTGTATCTATCGGACAAGGATGTCGTCCGCCATCCGCTCGTGCAGGAGATTATACTCGCATACGATAAATGGGAAAAAAAGGAGGATAATTAACACCTATACTAATTGAAAACGCTATTATAATTCATTTTCCAGAAAATAATTTAAAACATAATTCATCTAAATAATCAGAATTTCTATATTGGATACTTGACTTTATTTGTATATTTATTTTATAATGAAAATATAAATCTTAACAGGGCTTAAAAATGCGAGGAAATGCAATGAAATGTCCCGCTTGCGGAAACGAGCTGACATCTATGAAAGTTGGGCAGATTACTGTCGATGTCTGCGAAAACGGCTGTGGGGGAATTTGGTTCGATAAAGCCGAACTCCTGCGGTTCGATGAACCCGATGAGAAAGCAGGCGAAATTCTAACCAATATCCGGCGCAATCCCGATGTTGTCGTGAACACCCAAGAAAAACGCAAATGCCCACATTGTAAAAATATCGTGATGATGAGACATTATTTTACAATCAAGCGTGAGGTCATAATCGACGAGTGTCCAAAATGCGGGGGTATCTGGCTCGATGCTGGCGAATTGGATACAATCAGAAAGGAATACGATTCTGCGAAGGCACGGCAAGAGGATGCGCAGAAATTCATCGAATCTAATTTCGGGAAAAAACTCGATGAGATGGCTCGAGAAAGCGAGGAAAAAGCACAAAAGGCTAAAAAGTTCGCGAAATTTTTCAGATTTTTGTGCCCGAGTTATTACATAAAAGGCAAACAAGGTTGGGGAGCATTTTAA
>CAYRNI010000037.1:9458-16537 GCA_964425665.1 uncultured bacterium | reverse complement strand
AAAAATCTCCCTCTATGAAAATAGAGGGAGAATCGACGAGGGGAATTTATCGAGGTTTGTCGATATATTTACTGCATTCTGACGGCGACAGAACGAATCTCGTATTTTTTACCATCGCTATCTTTTGCGATTATCTTGTATATGTAGCTTCCGTTTGCAATCGGGTCGCCATCGGCGTCTATACCATCCCAGCCGACAGAATTGTATCCCGGTGTTGTCGAACCGCTGAACTTTTTAATTAGCCTGCCTCGAAGAGTATACACCTCGATATCCAGCGATTTCACCGGTCGCGTCAGAGTATATACAAATTCGGTATATTTCTTGAACGGATTCGGATAATTGACCACATCCCGCAGCGGGTCGCCCTTGCCCGTGAATATCTCGACAGTGGCTACATTATCGCCCTCTTTTATCTCGCCGAACTGAGAATCGGGGTCGACAACTATGAACAATTTCTCATAATAGTCGCCGACAGTATGTTGGAAATTCACCGAATAAATCGAATCAGGACTCGGCGAAAGAAGCGGGATGATATTATCCGAACCGAGCGGCGTGCCATCCTGAGCGATGAGCCGAACAGGAACATTCTCGAATTTGGTATTGCCCGAAAAATGCACAGTCGCAGAAATATCTATTTCATCTCCGATATTCGGGGCTTGATTGGAAAGTGCAATATCGTTGTCGGATATGGACAGATTAGCACCATAGTAAATCGTATCGGGGTCTATCTCGGTGAACATTCTGCCATCATCGGAACTCGTCGCACGCAATAGTCCGCTTCCGCCGGCGAGCCCCCAGAAATTCGCCGTGAAAGCATAACAAAGTTCGAGAACACTGTCCACCTGCGTAGTGGGGACCGCGAGCCATATCGGTATCGTTCTGACCTCGCCAGGGAAAATATCGGGAACATCTATTTCCACAATTCTTTGCACATCGTCATAACTGAATGTATATGAACTATCTATTCCGTCGAAATAAGCATCCTTGCCGATTTGAACATAGAATTTCGGATTCGATGCGATATCGTTTCCGAAATTGACAGCATCCAGTTCAATGACCAATTCGTTGTCCCCTTGATTCAATGTATAGAAACCATCCGCACCGATTGTATCGCCGTTAGCCATAGCGACTCGTTTCAGTGGAAGCACCGCGGGACCTCTCGCTGCAATCGTCAGTTCCTTTCCTGTGACATTCCGCTCTATGCCGAATAGGTCTTCGAAATCGAGTGTCGGATATTGCGAGATGAGAAGGTCATCCGAGCCTGTTTCTGCGTCGATAATCGAGCGGACAATTACCCACACGCTGTTTCTCGTCGGTGCCGGCGGAAAATCGACAAATTGAGCATCGGGGAACAATCTCAGGACATTTCCAGAAAAATCTCCCGAAAGGTCATTGTATATGCCGTCGTCGAAATGGTCGGGGTCGGGCTGAGACCAACTCCATCTCGCCTCCACAGGTGTTATCGGCTGAACATAATCTGCTAATGTATCGAGCAGTTCGTTCAGGTGCGCGGTAGCGATAACAAAAGATGGCATCGGATTCGATGCCCAATTCACGCTCGCGAGTTTGGTTGTCACAGTTTTAGAAAACGGCGTGCCTGTTCCATAAGGCTCGGAATAATCACGCTCGACTCCACTGACGGTGACAGGAATATCATAAATTCCCTGAGCGAGGTTCGGGTCCACGGCGAGATGAAAGATGTAATATACTCTCCTCGACGATTGAACTTCGGGGATTGTCACAGAACCATCGGGATTTCCATACTGGAACAGAACCTCTTTCTCCGACGAATTGAACCTCCACCCTGCGTGGAATGTGCGAGGGTCATCGCCGGGAATCCATTCGCCACTCGATTCATCGTAATGAGCAGGCACGAAAGGTCGCGGATATACCCCATACCAGAACACAGGACTTGTTTCCCCGACACCGGATAAATCGAGCGAGCAATCGACATTATTCCATATCGAACCGCTTGCATTATCGACCTCGACTATAACGGTCGTCAGAGCAGCATCGATATCGCGAAGATAACCAACAGCATCCACAATGGAATCGGGAATATCTGCGATGTTCGTTACGATTCTTTCATCCGCCGATAAATCCACACGAGCGTGCATCGTAATATCGGGGTCGAATAGAGATGCGGGCTCTTTCCCGCCCGTGCGAACCTCGATGTTCATATTCTCATCGCTTGCCGATACTATGTATGGGTCGAAATCCTCGTCGAAATAATGAGGCTCGTTGTAATCTTGTATTCTATACCTGAGATAAATCGTGTCCGGATACAGCGAGACCACAGTAGGAGAAACATCCCTGTTCCACACGGAAAGATTATTCCCCTTAGCCTCGGTGAGCAATGCGTGAGACCATTGCACCCAGGGCGAACCGCCGAAAATTTCCTCGTTCACCAGAGTTGCACCATCGTTGATTTTTACTAATCCCTCATATCCGTCGCCGTGCCAGATAAGTCTCATCGTCAGATGAGTCGAACCGAGTTTTTCTGGAAGGTCATCGCCGTATGTCGAGTCGGGACCAGGACACCAGCCATTGTGGGCGTGAGCCAAATCACCCTCGATTGCCACAGATGTATCCCAGGGATTGATGGCGAAAGTATCCCGTGCCTGTTCGCCATCGAGCGGTGGAAATGCATCGTGAAGAAAACCTGTTGGACTCACGAACCTATCGCCGAAATCGTCATCCCAATCATCGATACCATCGAAATTATCGTCATCGAGTGCGGGCGGCATCAGAACTTGCGGACAATATAGTTCCCACTTGAATGGATACTCCACAATATAAACATCTGTCGGCACAAGCGGATTCGTATCAATCAATGTCTCATACTGCGGGAAAAGATTATCCATATCTATATCGAATGAATAACTGCCTATGCCTTTGGGAATTGTCACCATAACATATCCGAACACGCCATCGCCGAGACTATCGCCAATCGAGCTCGTTCTCGTCCAGCCTCTACCGTTCGGGTCTGTGTAATCGTAAGTGAATTGTCCCAAATCCTTGCCGACATTTGCAATCCAATACTTCGAGTATTCGGTGGATGCTGTGATTTTGAAATCTATATTCGCATCGCCATTAGCGGGTAGACAAGGCAATTCCTCGCCAGTTGCCGGGTCGGTTATCTTATAAACCTGATTGACATACTCGAACTGCAATGGGTTCGGAAGAGGGGTGTAATAAGTGTAGCTTACACGAATCGGCGTAGTTTTGTGCTTCCCCCAAATTGTCTCGTAGCTGATTTTAGAATAAATCGTATCGGCATCCGGTGGGAATGGAGATGTCATAGTAGGTTCGTGCCCGCCGAGATTAAGCACGGCGATATATTCTCTTCTCGGATACGGGATAATACCGAGGTCTGTTTCAATCGGGTCGCCAGGTGTAGGGTGATAACTCGTATCGCGCTCGAATCTGAATCCCTCATAACTCCCCCAAGTTATGCCGATTAACCTGACGAGAACAGGTTCGCCGGTGGATGTGTCTTTTTCCATCCAGTTTGCCCAATCGGGATAGTAAAAACCTGTATCCGCAGGGTCGCGGTCGCCTCTATCGTATCCGAGATGTTCCGCTGCACCTTTCGCCATATCCATCAGAGATGGCGGGTCTATCCACAGTTCCCAAGAAACATAAGGGTCATACCATTGATAGCCGGGGACTTCATCGATGTTCCAGTAGCATCGCCAGACTCGGATTTTATCGCCTGGTTCTTCGACATCGACAATGCCGTCGCCATCGAGGTCCTGAGCACGACTGCCATCGCCGTCGATATCCTCGTATTCATCCGCCCACGGATTGAACCAGTAGACAGAATCGAGAAATACGGAATCTGGCGTCGGGAAAATGGTGGAGAAATCGAGCCAGGCATCGGGGTCGCCATCGTTATCCATATCGTAGGATACAGATGAGGGAAAGCCCGCTGTGGAATCCGCCGTTCCACGAAGCAAATCGACAAACTGCCCGCCAGGAGTGCGAACTATCGGGATTTCCTCAGGAGCGACCCAGTATATAGGCACATCGAGCGGTATCATCTGCATATAGTAGGTGTTGAGAGCCGATGTTCGTTCCTTGTTCTCCATCGTCATAAAGATTTTGAACGGCTGAAAATAATCGCCCAAAATGTTTTTCCAGTTGAGGTCGGCATCGGCTATGATGTCCGCACTGAATAGAACCTTCGTCCACAAATCGTAGCGATATTCGAATCCGTTCACATTTTCGGCATCGTTATAATATCCTGTCGCATACGATGGTCGCAAATAGTTCGAGCCTGTGATATAATCGTCTATCGTTCCGAACCCTGTTTCGCCATCGGCTGGCGTGCGAAGTCGATAGACTATGTTCTGTTCGCTGTTTGCCGCAAGAGATGAAATATCCCAGTGAATCGAATTTCCCGAGACTGTCGGCGATGGACCCGATGGACAATCAACATAAAATAGATACGAACTTTTGTGCTCGTATATGCTGAGGTTCGACAGCGGTTCATCCCAGAGATTACGCATTTTCACCGTGATATCGATTGTGACGGAGTCATCCGCAGGGATTGCGAAAGGTGCTACATTTGTAGATTCTGGCAAAACCACCGGACTATGCACACTACGAACGAGCAAAAGTTTTTGAGCAAACGCGGAAAGCACAGCATTAGCACTCCATTGCCATTGGTTGGGGTCGTCCCCTTGAATTATTCCCGCCGTCGGCATTCCAGATACGAGCAAAATTTTCCCGCCGTGAGCATCATCACCCGAAATCTCTATCGCAGCGGGTTTGCCAGAATCAGCAGGGTCCCAAGTATGAGTGAAACGAAGTATCGTCCGATAGCCGTCGGAGAGAGTCGGTCCCCACACAGTATAGAGTCCAGATGGTAAAGCCGTAAATGATAATGGATGTGTCGAATCTGTGATTTCCACTCCTGCGAGCATACCATTGGAAGGGTCGCCATCGATATGGTCCATTATCTGGACCGTGCCATCGGGGATAATACCCAGTGCTTCGAGCAAATACCCGCCGTTGCCCTCGGCGTAAATTGTTCCGCCATTATTTAGAACATCGATTAAAGCATCGGCGAGTTCGGGGAATCTCGTAGCGACCTCACGGATATAATCTCCGCCATCTGTTCCCGTAGCCTCGAACGCTGGAATTATAACCAATTGTTCGTTCCAACTGAAATCTGCTCCCGAATCCGTAACCATATCCACCCAACTATCTGAACTGCCCGATAAATTCTGGAAAATCATATTGAAATATGGCGACTCCCACATAACAGATTGTCCCAAATCGTCGGTTATCGCACTTCGCAAAATCGAGACGCAGTGTGTTCCAGGGACGACGAGAGAATAACTCTTCGAGACGGCATCGATATCGAAAGTATTGTCTATATACGAATCGAATTCCTCGGAGTTTGGAACGGTGTCTGCGAATACGAACTGCCCTCGCAATGGACCCGATGCAATCCATAGGATAGGTCTTTCGCCATAAGGATTAGCGAGTTCCGGGTCGAGCATCCCCGTGCGAACCCACTGGTCGCTTGTAGCGATATCCCAGACATACGAGTAAGCCAGTTTTGGCGATGATTGAGTAGCATCGGTGGGGATAACAGTGACATCTGCGAAGGATAATGCCACGACTCCAATTACCAACCAAACTAATTTTCGGGGCAACATTTTGAACCTCCTCGTGCATTTTTGTTCTTTTTCGTTCATACCAAAAAATATGAATTCTCACAAAACAAGTTTATTAAGTGGATTTCAAATTTTCTCGACAATGATATTGCAAAAAATGTGCCAAACACCTTTCGAGTGCTTTCTTCACATAAATTTCCTTCTAATAAGTTGGAATTTTCTGTGGCACAGAGGAAATATATGGATGAGAATGGTCGCATTTCGAACTGCCAATTTTGAATTTTTTTATCGCCATACGCCAGATATTTTCGTTCCATCGGGGCAAGTGCCATCGAAACCGAGATTGTTTTCCAAAATGAAATAGCCCATTCTATCGATTACTTTTTCCCCAGTGGATGGACAATAAGTATCCTCGCCATCATTGCCGGGGACATTTCCGATGTATACGAACTTTAATCCTTCTTCCTGTGCGATTTTTCGAGCCATCTCAAGTGTTTTTATGGGAGTAGGTGGAACATCGGTCAGTTTATAGTTGGGATAGAATCTCGAAAAGTGCAGTGGAACATCTGTTCCGAGCGAGTCCGCAATCCATCGGCACATAGCGCGAATCGTATCGGGGTCATCGTTTGCACCGGGAATAATTAGATTTGTGATTTCCACCCAGACGCCTTCTTCACGCAATATTTTAAGTGTTCGCAGAACGGGTGCTCGAGAAGAACGGGTATATTTCTGATAAAATCCTTCCGGTCCCTTCAAATCAACATTCGCACCGTCCAGAACCTCGCACAGTTTTCGCAGTGGTTTTTCATTGATATATCCGCAAGTTATCCATATATTTCTCAATCCCGCCTCGTGTGCTAAAACACCCGTATCATACATATACTCGAAGAAAACTGTTGGCTCGGAGTAAGTATAGGCAATAGAACTACAACCATTTTCCAATGCTTGCTCGACGACATCTTTCGGCATAAGTGTAATATGTTGACTTTCCTCGGGAAGTGCCTGAGATATTGTCCAATTCTGGCAGAAATTACAGGAAAGATTGCATCCGACAGTAGCGATGGAAAATGCCTTACTGCTGGGGAGAAAATGAAACATCGGTTTTTTCTCAATCGGGTCGATATGGACAGCCACAGGTTTTCCATATGTCAATGCCCGTAATTTACCTCCGACATTTGCTCGAACACCACAAATTCCTCGTTGTCCCTCAGATAACACACATTTGAATGGACATAACTCGCATTGAACCGAGCCATCCGCAAGTTTTTTATAGAACATCGCTTCGTGAAGGGACAAATCCCAACCCTTGACCCGTTCAGCAGTGATGATAACAATTTTCTTCAACTTATCGAGAACAGAACTGTCTACTAATGTCAGGGGCAAAAATAAAACTAATAAAAATACCAACGATAATATTTTTATAAGTCTGCTTTTCATAGTTATAAATTATAG
>CAYRNI010000037.1:6676-9358 GCA_964425665.1 uncultured bacterium | reverse complement strand
AAAATACCAACGATAATATTTTTATAAGTCTGCTTTTCATAGTTATAAATTATAGGAATGAAATTTGGAAAATCAACATACTTTTCTATAACTTTTGGATTTTGGATAAAGAGCCAATATCGAAAAATATCCAAAATTAAAGATAATGATAAGTGTTTAATCATATAAAAACATTTGCTAATCCTTGTTTATATTGTATATTTAGTGCATAAATGATGATTTTATAAATATTATTAAATTCAAAATAGGAGATAATATGCCATTTGAATCAGCACAACAGGAAATCATTCAGGTCGATATCGAAGAGGAGATGAAGCGTTCCTATCTCGACTACGCGATGAGCACGATAATCGGTAGAGCATTACCCGATGTTCGCGATGGATTGAAACCTGTGCAGCGTCGAATATTGTTCGCGATGAACGAGATGGGAAATTTTCACAATAAACCGTATAAGAAATCTGCTCGTGTAGTCGGCGATGTTATGGGTAAATACCATCCTCACGGCGATGCCGCGATTTACGATGCTCTCGCCAGGATGGCGCAGGACTTTTCGATGAGAGAATTGCTCGTCGATGGTCAAGGGAATTTCGGCTCGATAGATGGCGATTCCCCCGCTGCGATGCGATATACCGAGGTAAGAATGACACGCCTCGCAGAAGAATTATTAGCAGAAATCGATGAGGAAACCGTCGATTTTATTCCAAACTACGATAATACTCTGCTCGAACCCAGATATCTTCCCGCAAATTTTCCAAATTTGCTCGTGAACGGTTCCTCGGGCATCGCCGTCGGTATGGCGACGAACATTCCGCCTCATAATCTCGCGGAGGTAATCGATGCCGTTCTGTATCTTATCGACAATCCCGATTGTCAAGTTTCAAATTTAATGCAGTTTATCAAAGGTCCCGATTTTCCCACGGCGGGCTTCATAGTCGGCAGAAGCGGAATAATCGATGCCTACTCGACCGGTCGCGGAGTTATCACGATGCGTGCGAAAATTCATATAGAGTCGGGGCAGAAAGGCTCGAGAGATAAAATCGTAATCACCGAGATTCCATACCAGATAAACAAAACCTCATTAATCGAGCAGATTGCGAGGCTCGCTCAGGAGGGCAAGTTGAAGGAAATCGCAGATTTACGCGACGAGTCCGACCGCGATGGAATGAGAATTGTAATCGAAATTCGCAGAAACGAGAACGCTCAGATTGTCGCCAACAAATTGTATAAGATGACGAGATTGCAGACGAGTTTCGGTATTATTTTCCTCGCTATCGACAATGGTCGTCCCAAGGTTATGAACCTCAAAGAGATGCTCGAGGCGTATCTCGACCATCGTAGGCAAGTCGTAATCAGAAGAAGTCGATTTCGATTGCGTAAAGCCCGCGAGCGAGCGCACATTTTGGAAGGTCTCAAACTGGCTCTCGATAATATCGAAATGGTAATCAAGATAATTCGTTCCAGCAAGGATACATCATCGGCGAAAATCGGTCTGGTGGAGCAATTGTCTCTTTCCGAGATTCAGGCTCAGGCGATTCTCGATATGAAACTCTCGCGGCTTACATCGCTCGAACGAGATAAAATTCTGTCTGAACTCGCCGAACTGAAAAAGAAAATCGCATATCTCGAAGATGTGCTTTCGGATCCCGCAAAGATTCTCGGTATAATCGCCGAGGAACTGACTGAAATCAAGAAAAAATATGCCAGTCCGAGGCGAACTCAGATAATCGATGCGGAGGAAGAGATAAACATCGAGGACATAATCGCCGACGAGGAGATGATTGTTTCTATCACTCGAGGCGGTTATATAAAGCGGGTGCCGATTTCATTGTATCAGTCGCAGCATCGTGGCGGCAGAGGGAAAACCGCTATGGCTACCAAGGAGGAGGATTTTGTCGAGAATCTATTTGTCGCCACTAATCACGATACGATGCTGTTTTTCACGAGGATGGGATTCGCCTACGCCTTGAAGGTCTATGAAATTCCCGAGTCGAGCAGAACATCGAGAGGAACCGCAATAGTAAATCTTTTACAGATGCATAAAGGCGATTCCATCGCCGCAACTGTCAACACCCGCGAGTTCGATGACGAGCATTTCGTATTTTTCGCCACGAAGCGAGGATATGTTAAAAGAACTGTGCTATCGGCGTTCTCGCATACGAAGAGACGAGGAATTATCGCTATCGGTATCCCCGATGACGACGAACTTATAGATTGCCATCTGACCACAGGCGATGAGGATGTTATGCTTATCACACGCAAAGGCATCTCTATAAGATTTCCATCGAGGCAATCTCGCGCTATGGGAAGAAATGCCAGAGGTGTTATCGGGATAAGATTGAGAGAAGACGATTCTGTCGTTTCGATGACGGTGATAACTAATCCGCAGGGGGTAATTCTTTTCGCATCTGAGAACGGATACGGCAAGCGGACGAAAACTGAGGAATTCCGTCCGCAACATCGCGGGGGAAAAGGAATTATCGCTATGCGTGTGACGCCGAAAATCGGCGAGGTTATCGGTGCGTTGGAAGTCGAGGAGGACGATGAAGTCGTTCTCGTCAATTCCGATGGTGTTCTCATCAGAATTAAGGTCGCGAGCATATCGATAATCGGAAGAGCGACCCAGGGGGTAAAACTTATCAGAATCGAGAAGGGGCAAAAATTGACAGGTATCGCCAAGGTCAT
>CAYRNI010000037.1:0-6576 GCA_964425665.1 uncultured bacterium | reverse complement strand
AATTGTGTATTTGAGATAAACAATTTCATTGTAGATTATAGTAGGAATGTAAATAGAAATTCAAAGGGGGTATAGTTATGTCCGCGAGAATCTTACTAATTGGTATGTGGATAGTCATAATACTTGCTTTCATCGGTTGTGGTTCAGAATCGCCGAATGTTCCAGAACCGCCATCGAATTTGTGGTTTTCCTATGGCAGCGATGATTTAGAAATCATTCTCCACTGGCAGCAGAGTGCATCGCAGAATATAGATGGATATAAGATTTATTTAGGAAATGAATTGGTCGGTTCCGTTGGGGCGGATTCGACGACATTTAGCGATTATCCCGAATTTCTCGGAACTTATTCTGTTACAGCATACGCAGATGAAAGCGAAAGTCAAAGAGCCTCAATCGAACTCCCAGAAGTTTGGAGTTCCAGCGATGTTACGCTCGATTCGAGAGGGTTATGTGCATATCAGTTCAATGGGGAACCGCCTTATATTGCCCGTCGCTCGATAATCAGGTATAGCGGATACGATATTTTCTACGGCGACAGCACGAATCAGTATCTCGCGGATTCGGTCGATTTTTATTTCGACACGACATTGACATTGCAAAATCCTCAAAAAATCGTCCGAGAAGGACGATGGACTTATGCTTTTCATACGAGATTTTACAGAATAGCAGAAAATGCGGATGAGCAAGTTCTCGATACTCTTTCAATTATTCCTCGATACGATGATTCTCTATTTTCCGACAGTTTAACTGTTCATCTCGGGGACCTTATCGCTATCGCTTGTTTCGAGAACGATGAACCTGCAACTTCCGCCGATAAGAGATATGCCATTATATATTTGACAGCGGTAAATGATACAGCGGAACTGCACAAAACCATAACATTTTCATACCTCGCTCAATCGGATAAAAATTATCGACTTGTGAAAGTTTCGCAATAATGAAAATTATACAAAATTCAGAGCCATCGCTATATCTTGTGCCGACGCCAATCGGTAATCTCGGAGATATTACGCTTCGAGCGGTCGATGTTTTAAAAGGCGTCGATTTCATCTTCTGCGAGGATACTCGAAGGGCTAAAATCATATTGAAAAAGTTCGATATTTCTAAACCACTGAAATCCCTTCACAGTTATAATGTAAAACAGAGAACCGAGGAGGTTATCGATATTTTGCGAAGCGGCAAGAAAGTGGCGTATATCAGCGATTCGGGAACACCTGGAATTTCCGACCCTGGAGCTTCGCTCGTGCGTAAAGCATACGAGGCGGGATTTTCTGCGACTGTTCTGCCCGGTGCATCGGCGGTTATACCCGCTGCGGTTATGTCCGCTCTCAGATGCGACAAATTTCTGTTTCTCGGTTTCGCACCGGCATCGCCTCAAAAACGAAGGCGATTGCTTCGAAATTTAGCCGATTCACCGTTCACATCGATTTTTTACGAGTCGCCACATAGATTGACAAAATTCCTCGATGATGCACTCGCTATCTTTGGCGACAGAAATTGCGCAATTATGAAGGAAATATCCAAAATCCACGAGACGATATATATCGGAAGTATCTCAGAAATTACCGAATATTTTGAAAAAAATAAGGTGCGAGGTGAATTTGTAGTCGTGATAGAGGGGAAAGTCAAATCACTCTAATTTTTTTTATTGTCTTCGCACCGATTTTTTCATTTATCGAATCGAGCAAGGCGCCTCTAATATTGAATAGTTGTGAGCGCCAGACGGGGTCTTTTGCGGAAAGCCAAAGTTCTCCACTTTCGGGGATGAAACGAACAGGTTGAATATACTTTGCGATTTTCTCACCGACAAGTTTTTCCCAGTCGAGAAAAATTCGGTTCTCCTGAATATCGTCCCAGATTCCCAATTCATCTAAGACTTTTCTAATCAATCCGCCTATTTGTTTCGGTTCACTCATTTCGACTCGATTATTTCGCCCGGTCTTGCGAACTCGAATATTTTTAAGTCATCACTATCTATTATATGCGATGGATGTGGAGTTGCAACTATTATTTGCCCTATTTCTGGTGCGATTTTTAACACTGTTCGCGCTCGGTTCGGGTCGAGTTCCGCGAGTGCATCGTCGAGCAGTATCGTCGGAGTGCGACCGATTCGCTCCGATACGATTCTCGCCGAACTCAAATAGATTGCCAGCGCAATCATCCTGACCTGCCCCCAAGATGCAAATTTCCTCGCAGGAAGGCTATCGAGTTCTATATCTATATCATCCCTATGAGGTCCTATCGTCGTTTGGAAAAATTTTAAATCCTGATTGCGATGTGATTTCAATCGGTTCAGAAAATACTGTTCCAAATCTTCTATCGATGGATTTTCGGCAACGGAGCATTTATATTCCAGTTTAATTTTTCTGCTATCGTCGTTAGATATCGCCGAAAAAATATCGGAGCAAATCGGCGCCAGTTCCGATATAAATTTCATCCGCATTCGGATAATCTGCGTGCCGTGATAAGCGATTTTTTCATCCAGCGAATCGAGTAGAATCATACCGCCGGCGATATCGTTCTGTGCCACTCCTCGAAGAGCTGCATTGCGCTGATGAATAGAGCGAAAATAATTTCGAAGATTATCCAAATATTCATTATCGAACTGGCTGATGTGCGAATCCAAAAGTTCTCGCCGTTCGCTTGGAGAACCAGCGACCACCATAACTTGATGCGGTCCGATATATGTCATCGGGAATTTGCCGAGAAGTTCGGATACACGCGGGAGTTTCTTGTTGTTGAAAATTATATTTCTTTCGCCATCGGGCAGGAAAATTATCTGGATACTTTCTCCCTGTGGATTTTTGGCATCGACACGAGCGAAATCGCTGTCGAATCTGACATATTGTTGATTTTTCCCTCGAAAAGACCTTCCGAAAGCACATATATAGGCAGATTCTAAGAGATTACTTTTCCCGACACCATTTTCACCGAAAATAATATTGAGATGCGGTGAAAGTTCGATTTCCGCCGATTGAATATTTCGATAATTTATAAGTTTCAGTGATACAATCATATAAACATATTATTTAATGTAATTTATTAAGTATTATAATTAATTTTAATTCCCAAATTTTACGATGATGCGTCGGAACTGTTTTTGCCTAAATTCATACTTTTAGGGTGCGAATAAAATGCCGCTAATAGCCATAATATTATCGTAATCAAACCAGCCGCTATTCCGTTGTAAATGAAAAAGTTATTTCCAGCAGATTTTAAAATTTCTGTGGTATATTGCAAACCGTATGCGAGGATTATGGTCGCTATATAGAGCGGGACATTGTCTTTGAGCAAATCCTTAACGATGAACCATCCAGCAGTGGCAATTGCAGTTGTTTTAACAACTCCCCACAGAATTTCGCCGATTGTCTTAGAACTATCCAATCCCCAAATAGCCGAGCTTACGATTATCACCAGAAAGAGTTTCGAGTTCGTATCGAATTTTTTCCTCAGCAGAATATACGCGACAAATAGAGCAGGCAGAGTGATAAAGATTTTATGGACGATATTATCGAATACGCCGAGAGCAGGTAGATACGATGCGAACATATTAGGGACATCGAGCGGAATGTTTCTCATAGGAAGATTGAAAGATATTTCGAGCCATCCGACTACGGAATAAACTCCGAGCAGAACGAATGTAGCGATGGCAGAGATTAGCAAAGTTTCGCCCATAGGGATTTTCATCAATAGTTTTCTTCGGAATCTTGTCGCAGAGAACGCACCGACAACCACCGCAGCGCCCACTCCCGTAAAAATTATGCTTATAGCTTTAGAAATGAATTGAATTGTTAAAAATCGCTCGATTGTCCAAGCGGTGTAATATCCAGAAAGTATCGTAGGATAGTTATTCAGAAATGATAGTAATGCAAAAAACACAGTGATTAGAAATGCCCACAACATTAACTTAAAACTCGCCGTGCTTTTCACGATTCCTCTTACGAATGCGATTATAATAAAGAGAATCAAAATCGCTATGAGTAAAATCGGCAGTATGCCTATTATCGTAGTTAGAGCGGTGTTTTTGGAATCTTTTCTGTCCCATTCCTCTGGACGCTTGAGAAATAAACTGCTGAACGATGCCTCATCGCCGAGAACCGAAACACCCAATCTTCTGTGCGCCTGCCCGACTGAATCTGTCGATTGCCAGACGAAATAGTGGTCTGTGCGATTAGGTCGCTTTCTCGTGCTTCTCTCGATTAACTCCCAATCCAATATCTCGCCTTTGCCGAATTCATTCAGTAGATTTTTCGCCAGTGCAAATGCCGAATCCTGCGAGATTGTCGCCCCGCTGTCGCTTTCCGCAAGATAATGCTCGAACATTTGAATATCCCCATCCGGACGGATGAAAATTTTATATTCATTTTTCACCCCCGATTTTACAAATCGGACTTTCCAATAATAGAGTGGCTCCCATTTGCCCTCGCCGTAAAGTCTCTCTAATCCTTCCCAGCCCGCTTGCTGATATGTGTATCGAGTTTCTTTATCCGAGGGTGCTCGGTCTATCCATTCGACCGTTTTAAAACTGTCGATAGAAACATCTTTGCTCGAAAGAAAATTTTTAGCGATAGATTCTGCTCTTTTTCTATCTATGGATGTAGTCTGTTCTGGCGGTTTCGGTGAAAGGATAGCAATAATAATACCGATTATAGCCAACGAAACAAATGTATATTTTTTCCGCGGTGATATATTTTTATAAGTGATAGGGATTATTTTCTCCCGAATATTTTCTCGAATTTTACTCTCCTCGAATACTATATCTTCGTTGGTGGCTATTTCTTTTTTTCTGCCGAAAATAAATCCCAAAAGTATTAAAATTGCAGGTGTTAAAACGACGAGTATCGCCATTACCACATTCAAAATATTGCCCTGTCGTATTATCAGGAATGCTGTTAGACCAGAATCTATAGCGAAATGCCAGGTGAGATTTGCCACAATCGAGTATCTAAGCATCATCCATCCTGCGGCGATACCGATGAGTCCGACCTCGACACCTCTCGCCCAACCAGGCTCCTGCGGATAATTGCTATGTAGAAATCCCCATATAAATGCAGGAATAATCACGCCGATTACTTTACTTTTAAAAATCTTCGATATAAATGGAACTCCGAATAATCTGAATGTAAAATCCTCGAAAAACGATGCAGCCAGACCAATCGAGAGTGCAAATAACCAAGGGAAGTATGCGCTCATAAGGTTCGTATAGTTCGAATCTGTCGGTGCCCATATACCGATTTTTTTGCCGAACACATAGTAAAATACCACGAATCCGAGATGTGCGAATGCGAAAAGATATCCGACGAGAACGGCGGTTCGGAAAGATTTCGTTCGCCAACCGGACGGCGATAGAAACTGCGGGAGATAATGAAATTTAGGCAGAAATTCGCGGTATATTTTCTCACCGGCAACTGCTGCGATAAATGTTAAAAGACCCTCCAACCCGCCATTGAGTGCCGCTATGAGAATTTGCTGGAATATGAACCCTGCGTAGCTATCTTTGGTGTCGTAATTCAAAATATTGAGAGGGAGGAGGTTCATCGACATCAGAAATGCGGCAAAGAAGACGATTAGCCCAGAAATCGCTCCGAATTTAATTGCAAGTCCTTTTTTTCGGAACGCAATTATAAGATATATCAGCATAGCGAGTATAAATATCGCGGCGAAAAATTGGTCGGCGCTTTGAAATAGAGAGTTCTCGCTCCGAGTTTTCGAATATTTTCGCCACCAGTCCTCCGGGATATGCAAATCGTTGGAAAAACTGCCGATTTTATCGCCCCATACGCCGATTGTAATCCAGTTTTTTGCCTCGCCGAAACTCCAATTTCTTCTCTCGTATGTGAACCAGTGGTCTCGTCGGTTCGGTTTCTTCTCTGATGAGATGTTTTTCAGTTCGTATTCGGAAGTATCGTAGCCCAGCGAAACAAAGAATGAATCGGCGATTTTTTTCGCACTGTCCGATGGAATGTCCGCACCGGATAAAGATTCGGGTATAGTATGGTTGAAATTCGCAAGCACACCATCATCGGGACGGATGGCTATCGAATATTCTTCTTTCTGCAAAGGCACAAAATATCTTTTGGACCAAGTCCAGATGGGAATTTTATCCCGCAGGTGAACGATAGGGATGCTATCGCGACCGTATTCTTTGTCGATATAAGTCATCGCAGAGGATTGGTCCAGGATGACAACGGATTTAAAATCTTTGGGATTCGCACCGAGAGTCGATAGAATAGAATCGAGTATCGCCGAACCTTGTTGCTTACTATATTCCATAGGGACGGAGACCTCGGGGAAAGCATTATTATAATTATGAACAGTGTAAATCATCCCGCCGACAGCGAGAATAAAGAGAGCAAAAATTCCGAACCATCGTGCTCTGGACATATTTCTCCTTCCCATCTGATAAAACCTTATAGAACAATCTAATATCCAAAATTATTGTTGCAAATGAAATTATTTTTCCGCGCAACTCGAAGAAATGTTCATTGCATTGCAATTAATCTCGACTGGAATGTTGCACAAAGAATCCTGCGAAATAGATGATTTTTAGGTTCTTTGAGATGCGTTTTTATTTTT
>CAYRNI010000036.1:9665-16625 GCA_964425665.1 uncultured bacterium | reverse complement strand
AAATCCATCCGATACCACATATTATCGGGCAGTAAGGAATCGGCGAGGTTTTGCAGCCAGAACGCCCCGCTGAACGAACTCATTTCCGAAACGAACACAGGCGATTCAAATTCGAGCCAATTTGAGTAAAAATTGTGAAATAAATCGTCATCGAAACTTGTGCGAACGATATAATAGTTGGGATATGTATCGCTCTCGAACTCCTGTGCAGCCAACCCCGCGTTGTCGAACCAGTGATTTTCGAGACAGAACCAAATATCGGCAAGCAAAAAAGGATGTGTGTATATAGAAGGAATATCTCTGCTTTCGTTAGTGATTGTTAGAAAATAAGTATATACGCTGCTATCGGCTGTTATAACAGTATCGATATGGATTGTAGAGTCTATTTTGTCATCGCATCTATATTGATGTGCTTTGCGTCTGAGTCTTTTGATTGTGCCATCTGGTGAGATAATAGGGGCGGTGCAAAATACTCGATACGAGGAATCGACTTCCCAGACAGTTCCTGGGATAATTGTAACGCCATAAGTTGCCGCAAGGGAGCATATAGCGGTCAGGCATAGAAATATGTTGTGTGAATTTTCCGTTGTATCGGCGGGTGCAAAGATAATATCGCCACTGTCGTTTTTTCCAAAAATTATTCTCGCCTTGTTTCGACTTCCTGCCAATGCACCATCGGGAGCGATAATGACATCGATATCCGGGAACGAGTCGAGCATATTCTCGATTGCATCGACTGTGTATTCCGCTGTGTCCAAACAACTCGTATATTGCACCATACCCACGCGAATCGAACCGAACGAAATGCCGATTAGTGAAAAAATTACGATTAGATAAATTTTTTTCATAAGGTTTCTCCTGTTATCTTATCAATTTCGCTGTGGTTGTGCTGAAGCCATCGCTGAAATTGTATTTCCCAGCATCAGGGACTTTATCCATTTTTGATGGGTCCCATATCGCTTCGCCATTTTCGACAGGAATTTGCGCT
Organism: uncultured bacterium; assembly: GCA_964425665.1. Classification (GTDB taxonomy): domain Bacteria; phylum UBP14; class UBA6098; order B30-G16; family B30-G16; genus JAGGZE01. The sequence continues at coordinate 15,637 of CAYRNI010000036.1, read as the reverse complement.
ACGAATTTGTTATTGCAATCGAAAACCTTAACTGTTTTGCCTTTAGCACCAAAAATAAATATCGGTCCTGTGGATATTTTAGGATAGGCAACTAAATGTTTCGGCATAGAAGCAGGTGCTGATGAAGGTGTATGTGATATTGCTGGCAGCTCGTCTACCGATGGAACATCGCAATCTATTACTACATATTCATCCTCCACATCTACCCACGCCAATGGCTCCCATGCGACATTATCACGGGCGACATTATCTATTGCCAATGCTCCCCATGAATTGCTGAAAATATCGCAGGAAATCATAACGGCATCATCTCTGACCCAGCCATCTGAGACAATTCCCCATAGATGCGATTCGGAGAAAGAGGAAATCTCAGGCAATGTGTCGTAGTATTGCCATCTTTGGGTTGCCGCTGTGGTGTATTCGAAACCGTGTAACCATGTCCCGTGAGGCAAAAGCCATAATGGTGCAGGCGGGTCCACCGGGTCGAGCAAATCGGGAAGAGCAGAGTTCTCGTAGCAGATAGTAGTCATAACGGGCACTCGCTCGCCAGAAATCGTCGTAATCGTGTCGAGATGAACGGTCGTATCTCGTGCGATGTCGTGTGTGGAATACCAAATTTTTCTGCGTATTCGAAATATTTTTCCATCGCGTGAAATCAGAGGAATCGAATTGAAACTATAAGAATATCCTTCTATTCGCTCGCAGCAAGATGATGCCCAAATGTAGATATTGTTTGAAGCAGCAAGATATTTTAAATAATTTATTCGTTCGGATGTTCGAACATCATAGAGACTTTCTGGATGCAGTGGGTGGGGAATAAAACCCTCTATGCTATCGTATTCGAACCATACCTGAGGGCGAGTATCCACAGTTCCTCCATCGATTCCAGCGAAAGCAAATTCGGGGAAAAGAACTATATCGATATCGCTGTAATTATCGAGTAAATCCTCCAATCTCCTGACAGATTCTTCAGCAGCAAATTCCCAAGAAGTAACATACCCTCCCCGTATGAGAGCGATTCTGATTCTCGTAGAGAAGGCAGAAGAGATTATGATAAAAATTAAGAAAACAAAAATGCATTTTCTCATCATCATCTCCAAAATTTCTTTAAGATATTTTATATTTTTACTTTATAACATATATAGAATTTTTTTATTTTTTCAAATCTATTATCGAAATTATTTGCATTTTTTTGTAAATTTTATATTGTTAAAAACTGCATTGAAGTAAGGAGGCATAGATGTCGATAACATTTAGGGGTGGTATTCATCCAGCAGAAAATAAACATTTTTCCGAAAAGAAACCGATAGAGAAATTACCTGCACCAGAAATTGCGTATGTTCTTCTATCCCAGCACATCGGTGCACCAGCGAAGCCTGTTGTCAAAAAGGGCGACGAGGTTAAGTTCGGTCAGAAAATTGGAGAATCCGCCGGTTTCATTTCCGCTAATATTCATTCGCCTGTTTCTGGCAAAGTCAAATCTATCGAGGATATTCCGCACTTTCTCGGTGGCTATTCGACCGCGATAATTATCGAAAACGATGGCAACGATACCCCCGCCGACGAACTCGAAAAGCACTCCGATTGGAAAAATCTTCCCCCCGACCAGATACCGAAAATCGCTGCCGAAGCGGGCATTGTAGGTATGGGTGGTGCCACTTTTCCGACAAATGTCAAACTTTCGCCTCCGAAAGATAAAAAGGTTCACACTGTTATAATCAACGGGGCGGAATGCGAACCGTATCTCACCGCAGACCATAGACTTATGCTCGAACATCCCGATGCGATTGTCGAGGGTGCAGAGATGATTCGATACGCACTCGGAGCAGACCGCCTGATTATCGCTATCGAGGAGAACAAACCCGATGCGGTAGAGTCTATGCGTAAAACTGTCGAGGGCAAAAATATCGAGGTCGCTGTGCTGAAAACTAAATATCCGCAGGGTGCCGAAAAGCAATTGATAAATGCTCTCACTGGACTTGAAGTTCCCAGCGGAGGACTTCCTTTCGATGTTGGATGCTATGTTCAGAATGTCGGCACGGCAAAAGCTATACGCGATGCCGTCATAGATGGAATGCCATTGGTCGAGCGTGTGGTTACAATCTCTGGGCTGGCTGTTAAAGAGCCGAAAAATGTTCTTGCGCGAGTCGGCACACCGCTTTCGGAATTACTCGAATCCGCTGGTGGAGCGAGTGGAGAAATCGGTAAAGTTATTATGGGTGGACCGATGATGGGACTCGACCAGTGGACTCTTGATACACCTGTAACAAAAGGAACGAGCGGTGTTTTATTTATTCCGCCAGAACAGGCAAAAGTCGGCGAGGAAACTCACTGTATTTTCTGTGCCAGTTGTATCGATGTATGCCCGATGAAACTTATGCCGACATCAATCGCACACAATGCGAAATACGGAAAGTTTAATATTGCTAAAAGACTCGGAGCTTTGGATTGTATCGAATGTGGAAGTTGCGTTTATGTCTGTCCTGCTAATATAAATCTTTTACACTATATCCGCTGGGCGAAAGCGGAAATAAGGAATATGTCGAAGAAATAAGGAGAAATAGATGAAAGGCGTAATACTCGCTGGCGGTCTCGGGAAAAGACTTTACCCATTGACAAAAATCACGAACAAGCACTTGCTTCCGATATACGATGAACCGATGATATACTATCCGATAAAGTCTCTTGTCGATGCAGGTATAAATGACATAATGATAGTCTGCGGAGGAAATCATGCGGGGGAATTCCTGCGGCTGCTTGGAAATGGAAGAGAATTCGGGTTGAAACATTTGAATTATGCCTATCAGGAACACGAGGGTGGTATCGCCGAGGCACTCGGGCTTTGCGAGCATTTCGCCGATAACGATAAGGTTATCGTATTTCTCGGCGATAATATAATCGGTTCGAGTCTCAAAGAAATTGTAGATGAATTCGAAAAGCAGCCCGATGGAGCGAGAATTCTGCTAAAAGAAGTCGATGACCCAACAGATTACGGTGTCGCAAAATTCGATGATGCGAAAAATATTATTCAGATAATCGAAAAACCGAAAGTTCCGCCATCGAACTACGCTGTGGTCGGTATTTATATGTATGATTCCAATGTATTCGATATCATAAGGACATTGAAACCATCGGCTCGTGGTGAACTCGAAATCACAGATGTGAATAATGCATATCTCAGGGAGAAGAAATTGAAATATTCTATTCTCGAAGGCTTTTGGGCTGATGCCGGAGCATCTGTGGAAGCCTACTACCAAACCATTCATATCGTCCGTAAATTTAAATTGAATAAAATCTAATCATAACCTGAATTTTATGAACACGAAACAATACCATTTAGAAAAGTATAAATCTGATAATGGATTGCGGATTTTAACCGTTCCTATCGAGAGGCGTCGTGCAGCGAGTATCGGTTTTTGGGTTTTGACAGGTTCTGCGTATGAACTTCCCGAATTTCAAGGCATAAGTCATTTCGTCGAGCATATAGTTTTTCGTGGAACAGAGAATTACTCGGGGAAGGAAATTGTTGCAAATATCGAGAAGCTCGGTGGCAGTATCGATGCATATACATCGAAAGAGGAAACCTGCTATTATGCGACGGTTCTGGGAGAAGATATCGAAACGGCGGTGAAAATACTCTCCGATTTGGTATCGCGTCCGCTGTTCGACAGAAAAGATGTGGAACTCGAGCGAAGTGTGGTCCTTTCGGAAATCGATGATTGGTTCGATGACCATAGTTCGCTTGCTCAAGACCTTTTTATGAAGGTATTTTTCGGTGACTTGCCGCTCGGAAATCCGATTCTCGGTTCGAAACATTCGGTATCTGAAATTGGCTTAAAAGACTTGAAAGATTATTGGCTAAAAAACTATTCCGATGGAAATATTCTAATCGGTGCAGCCGGAGCGGTGGATGGTGAAAGATTTGTCGAACTCGTCAGAGAAAATCTTTCCGAAAGAGTATCGAGGGAAAAGTATTTTCATCCGAAAGTAGATAGGAAGGAAAATAATAATGGAAAATTGGTTATAGTTCCCAAAAAATCTCCGCAGGTTCATTTTTTCATCGGTGGAAGAACTTTTCCATTCGTAGACAATCGTCGTTATGCACTCGCCGTTCTCGATGCACTTATGGGAAGAGGCTCAGCAAGCAGACTGTTCCAGATTATCCGAGAGAAAATGGGGCTCGTGTATAATATCCAATCCTTTAATGAATTTTACACAGACGCCGGGTTTTGGGCGGTATATGCTGGCACATCGCCTAAAAAATTCACGAAATTGTTCGACGAAATTTTAAAACAGTTCGATATAATCCGCAAAAATCGAGTCGGTCCGAGCGAACTCGACGATGCGAAAAATTTCCTGCGGGGAAGATTGTTGCTTTCGTCCGAGAACATATGGACGATTTTGAACCGTGCGGTAGAATGTGAACGCTATCTCGGAAGATTTGTATCTATCGAGGAGACAATCGAGAAGATTATGAATATTACTTCCGATGATATTATCGAACTCGCCGATGAAATTCTTCGCAATGAAAATTTAGTCGCGTTCGCATTCGGCGATATCGATGCCTCGAAAATAAGAAACGAAAATTTCGATATTGTCGAGAAAAGTGTTCAGGATATTCTCGATTTGTAAATACTTCCGAATTTTATCGGCTGTTATCTTCTGTTTTCGATGATTAATTCTATGCTTTTGGGTTTTTCGATAGGTTCTTCTGAAAATTTTATTAGTTCGGCGAGTTTTTCGACAGATTTTACCGTCTGGTCTATGTCGGCGCCGAAAACGATTGCCACAGGTTCACCTTTTCTGACGAAATCCCCTGTTTTTGCGAGAAATCTAAACCCTACGCGAGGGTCGATTTTATCTTCGATTTTTTTACGACCCGCACCCATCTCGACTCCGAGCATACCGATTCCCAATGTATCGAAGCGAGCGATGTAGGAATCCAGCGGAGCGAACACCTCGCGAGCAATCGGCGCTTTGGGCAGTATATTCACATTATCCACAACATCGGGATTGCCGCCCTGAGCCGATACGAACTCGCGGAACTTCTCCAACGCTTCGCCTGAATCGAGTTTTTGTTCGAGCATATTTTTACCATCCTCGAAACTCCCTGCTTTGCCGGATAGAATGAGCATAGCAGAGCCGAGTGCCATCGTGATTTCGTGCAAGTCGGCGGGACGAATTTCGCCTCTGAGATATTCGATAGATTCTCTGACTTCGAGTGCATTGCCCACATACTCACCGAGCGGTTGGTTCATATTAGTCAGAAGAGCCATAGTGGGCACACCATATAGATTTCCAACATCGACCATCGCCTCGGCTAAATTTTTTGCATCGTCGACAGTTTTCATAAACGCTCCATTGCCGAACTTGACATCGAGGACGAGCGAACCCGCACCCTCGGCAAGTTTTTTCGACATTATGCTCGCGACGATTAGCGGAATGGATTCTACCGTCGCGGTGACATCCCGAAGCGCATATATTTTCTTGTCCGCGGGAACCATTTTTTCGGTTTGAGATGCGATAAACATCTTTATCTCTTCCAACTGCTTTTTGCACTGCTGGGGACTCAAATTCGTAGAAAAATTTGGGATAGATTCGAGTTTGTCCAATGTTCCCCCCGTGTGTCCGAGACCTCGTCCGGAAATCATCGGAACACCGACGCCGCACGATGCCACAAGCGGCGCGAGAATAAGACTAACTTTATCGCCGACTCCTCCTGTGGAATGCTTATCGGATGTCGGAAAATCGAGTTCGCGGAAATTCATCGTTTCGCCACTATCTATATACGATTTTGTCAGAGCGACAGTTTCCTCATCGGTCATCCCCTGAAAATATACTGCCATCAGAAATGCAGAAATCTGATAATCCGGAATATCTCCGGAAACATATGCGGAGATAAATTCATAAATAGTTTGAGCATCGATGCTTTCGCCATCGCGTTTGGCTCTAATAACTTGGTATGGTATCAT
>CAYRNI010000036.1:0-9565 GCA_964425665.1 uncultured bacterium | reverse complement strand
GAGCATCGATGCTTTCGCCATCGCGTTTGGCTCTAATAACTTGGTATGGTATCATAAATTTCCTCCATCTTCATTACCTCATTTTATCGATATTCTTCTCAAAACAAAAAACTTATAAATCCTGCAAAATAGAGAATTTTGTCATTTCGACTATTCCGCAGAAGTCTTTAAAAACTTAATAAAGAATAAATATATTTTTTATAAAAACAAAATTTTTATATTGCAATTTATTTTTTTTGTTATATTATTATATTAAATTATATAAATAATTGGAGGATGTGCTATGAAACTTCATATATGGTTTATTCTTCTATTTTTTGTCCTGTTTTCGGGTTCTGCTTCTTTTGCAGTGGATTCGGTGCATTCGGATAGTGCTCAGAATCCTCAAATGGAGCGAATGCTCGCCGAGATGCCCGATGGCAGTGCAGACCCTGAAGCATACAACTTATGGAAAATAAGATATGCGAGGATGTTGCACGGTGAACCACCCGATATGACCGCGGGCATAGCGAGGACGATGGCGCCGATGGTTCTTTCGACAAATAATGGTTATGTAGATGCTCAAATGGATCAGAGCACAGGTGCATTCGAGGAAGGAGCTCGACCGACCGGCGGTGGCAGTTGGCTTAAATTGACATATTATTACCCTAGTGTTCCCTGGTCTTTTTCGATTTATAAAATAGATGGCAATACCCCCGAGCAACAATATAGGACTGGACCCGATTGTGTTTCTATTCCATCGCCGGATGCCACATATATGGATGGCGATTCTATTGTAACTGTGTGGAACAACAGACATGGTGTGAAAATCGTTCAGATTTTAGAACCTGTTAGTCTTGGAGCAGCTCCAGGTGATATCGAACAAATTATGTATACTACGCTTTTCATCCCAGTCGATGGTTCTTGTCATAACTGTGGATGTCTTGTCTATTATGACACTAAACTAAATGCAAACGATGGCTGTCCGATTTCTACAAGTTTCGGCTACGATGGGAATGCCCATATATACTTTGCGCCGAGTATACCATCGATTTGGCGCGCTTACGAAAATTCATATCCTCCTGCTTCGGGTGACCTCGTCGCACTTGGAATTTTAACAGGGTTCGAAGCGGTTATCCCCGATGTTTTTTGGTATGGACAATGGCCAGTATCTTACACGAATGGTTGGGATGATAGTTATTGGGTGGCAGATGCCACAGGAACTCTTGGCTCTGATACCGCCACTATGGCAAAGTGGTATCCAAGGAATGTTTGCCCTGGTGATACTTTGAGATTCGTCACTTATTATGGTATTGGGAACATAACTGGCACTGGACTTACTCTCAATCACAATCCTCCCGATATAACGGCATCCTGTGCTGGTGTTCATCCCGACCCGATGACATTGACCGCTCTCATAACAAATATGGGAACTGGGACTGCCCACAATGTGACTGTTACTCTCGACCTTTCTGGTTCAGTATTGGTATATTCTGGTGGCGACCCGATTTCGACTTATTTCTCCTCTATTGCGGGCTATGGCGGTTCGCAAACTGTTAGTTGGCAGGTGGATATTCCATCGTCGGCATACGGAACGACGCAGTGCTACGACATCACCGTCACTTATGATGAGGGTGATGACATCACAGAACACTATTGTATTACGATTCCAGATTTGCTTACACCACCGTCGCCTTCGGCTTGGGCTGAGGATTACGACCTTTGTGAGGGCGAATGCACATTTTTGCACGCAGACCCAGGAATCCCTGGTGGTGGAGGAAGCAGTTGTGTAGATTACTCGGAAGATTTTAATTCATCGAATGGTGGATATTCCTCTACTGGAAGTTGGCAGTGGGGAACACCCACATCGGGTCCGGGGAGCGCTCATTCTACTCCTTATTGTTGGGCAACAAATTTGAGCGGCGATTATCCCGATGATGCGAGTGATCAACTTGTTTCGGCACCTATAGATTTGAGTGGATGTTCTTCTGCCACTTTATCTTTTTGGCATTGGTATTCCACAGAATCCAGCTGGGATGGATGCCAGGTTTTCATCGGCAATTCATCATCGGGTCCTTGGACTATGTTGAATATGCCGGGATACGATGGTGCAATATCTTACGGACCTTTATCTGGTGAGAACTGCTATCACGGAAGTTCTGGCGGATGGGTATCTGAATCCGTCGATATTTCTTCGTATGTCGGTTCTACGGTCTACATTCGTTTTTACTTTGCCTCCGATGGCTCCGTTAATTACCCTGGATGGTATATAGATGATGTAACGGTCAGTGGCGATGGAGGTGGAAGCACCACTAGTTGGAGTTGGCAATGGTCACCATCGACAGGACTTTCAGCCCCAAATGACACAGTTACACAGGCTTGCCCGACAACTACTACAACCTATACTTTCACAGTTACAGATGGTGTCGATTGTATCGGAACATCTAATGTGACAATCAATGTTTATCCACAACCTACCGTTTCGCTTTCGGATAGAACGATTTGCTATGGCGAAAGCACGACATTGACCGCTGCAATCACGGGTTCATATACTTCTATAAATTGGTCGACCGGTGCGAGCGGAGTTACTTATATCACAGCATCGCCGACAAGCACGACAGATTACTGGGTGGCGGTATGCAATAATGGTTGCTGCGATACCGCATATTGCACGGTCACAGTCAGTCCCGAAATAATTTTGGACTGCGGACCAGACCCCGCTCAAATTTGCGATGGAGAAAGCATAACATTAACAGCAAATGTTTCCGGTGGAATTTCGCCGTATAGTTTCATCTGGTATCCGGCGGGCGGTCTCGATAATCCGATGTCTCAAAATCCGAACGCTTCGCCGACATCGAGCCAATGGTATTACTGCACTGTTACTGACAATGCAGGCTGTGATGCCACAGATTCGGTATATGTGGAGGTTCTACCATTACCGACCGCTCCCGTTTTGATTTCCATCCCCGATGGTGCGACAGATGTTCCACCGGGAGACACTTGCCTATACTGGCATAATGCTGGCGATGTCGATTATAATGTTTATTTCGATGGCTTGCTCGTGGCATCGGGCATCACAGATACATTTTGGTGCACGACTCTTTCCTGCGATGAAACTCATACTTGGTTCGTTCAGTCGGAAAATTATTGTGGGACGGCGGATTCGCCCACCTGGACATTCACAACAGAGACATCTCCGACAGGACTCTCGCTTTTATCCCCCGCCGATGGCACGACAGAAATACCACCTGGTGATATTACGCTCGATTGGACCGATGTCTCCGGAAGTGCACCGATTTACTATAATTTATATGTGGACGATACCGCCTATGCAACAGGATTGACCGAAAGCCAGTTCGACATTACCGTATCTTGCGATGATACGATTCATTGGTATGTCGAAGCGTATAACGATTGCGGAACTATAACATCCGATACTTGGGTATTTTATACTCAGACAGGTCCCGATGGGATTACGCTTTCATCTCCTGCCGATAGCACAGATGGTATTCCCGCCGGCGATATAACATTGGTCTGGAATGAACCGACATCTGGCAGTTCTCCGTTCACTTATGATGTCTATGTGAATGGTGTCGCTATTGCGACTGGATTAACATCTACAAGTTATGATATGACAGTAGCCTGTGATGATACGATAGATTGGTTCGTTGTCGCATACAATATATGCGGTGAGGACACATCTGAGATATGGAACTTCACAACACAGACATCTCCTTATGGGATTTCATTGATATATCCGCCAGATGATAGTGCTGGAATTATCCCCGGTGACCTCGAACTTGTTTGGTCGAGTCCAGAATCTGGCGACCCACCGTTCACTTATTCACTCTATATTGATGGTTCACTTTTCGCCGATGGTTTAACGGATACGACTTATCATATCAGTGTTTCCTGCGGTGAAAGCCACAGTTGGTTTGTGATTGTCGAAAATGTCTGCGGAGAGGATACATCGGATATATGGGATTTCAGCACGCAGGATTGCGGTTTTCCCACCGCTGTTTTAATCGAGCCGTTCGAGGGTGCTTGGTCCGCCTGCGATGACCAAAATATTATCGTCTGGATTTTCGACCCGCTGGGTATCGATGGTGGTTCGATTAGATTCTCTGTCGATGGCACCGAATACGATACCAGCGATTCACATCTTTCTTATGTGAACGATACACTATACTTTGTTCCTGACCCGCTCTGGAGCGATGGCGATTCTGTATACTTCTGTCTCGATTCCGCGACAAATATTTATGGTGTTCCTGTGGATACATTCTGTTCGTGGTTTAGAGTGGATTTGTCTGCTCCTTCTGTATATGGAATTGTTCCGCCGCCCGATACAATCATCGCTGAGCTTTCGCCTGTTATAGGTCTTTCGCTGGTGGATTATCTTTCCGGTTTGAACGAATCGAGTGTTTTTATAACTGTGAACTATTCGGGTGGAACGGATACTCTTCACATCGGCGATTTTGGAACATCGTGGGATGGAACTAATTTCTACGCCGATATGAGCGATTTGGGAATAGAATTTTTGCCGGGTGAAATTGTTCAGGTTTGTGTTCACGCGGAGGATAGCCCGGATTATTGCCCGCCGAATGCACTCGACAGTTGCTGGACTTTCCAGATTGCAGCGGGTTCACCTGTGGCTAATCTTATAACCCCCGCTGTCGGAACGATTTTGTCCTGTGCTGACCAGCAGATTATTCTGACGATAACTTCTGCTATCGATATCGAAGAAACGACAATTCAATTTATAATAAATGGTGATACAATCGGTGTAGATGATTCTCGATTGGATTGGAGTCCCGAGACACTGACATTCACGCCGTCGCCGAACTGGTCTGATGGAGATACAGTTTACTGGTCATTGATTTCCGCCGATGATATTCTCGGGGACACGCTGGCATCTCCTATCGATGGTTGGTTCGTCGTCGATTTGACCGCACCTGTGGTGTATGAATTTTATCCGCCCGAGGACGATACCATTTCTGTTGCAACGCCGGGAGTATATATAATTTTTGCGGATTCGATTTCTGGCGTCGATACATCGTCAATTGTATTCGCCGTCAATGGCAATCCTGCATCATACACTATTGCCGATTCCACCGATAGCGGTTTCACATACTGGATAATAAATTATGATGGTTCTTTCCCTCATAATGATAGTGCGGAGATTTGTTTGACCGTATACGATTTGGTAGATTCTACATATTGCCCCGTGAATATATTAGATACTTGCTGGCACTTCACGGTTGACCTTTACGGACCGATTGTGGGTGAAATTTTAGACCCTGCGAGCTCTAATCCTCTCGACAGTGCTATTTCTGCCTGCGGTGACCAAGGTTTCTGTGTCTCTCTCGTGGATACGGAAATCTCGCACGAGGTCGACCCGAGTTCTATCGTGCTTATGGTGGATGGTGTCAACTACACAATCGATGACCCGGAACTTACCTATGATGGTTCTAATTTATGCTTCACGCCGTCGACAGATTTCCCCGATGGCGATGTGGTCTCGATTACGCTCGTTTCGGCGGAAGATTATGTGGGCAATCCGTTGAGTTCCACATACAGTTGGATATATACGATAGATTTATCCCCGCCGTATATTCCGCTCGGTGCATGGCCCTCCGATGGCGAGGAAATCGCCACTACCGAACCTGTGGTCACATTTAATCTGAACGATGATATCGCGGGTGTCGATTGGAGCACATTCGAGTTTTGTGTCTCGATTTCAGGTGGCGCACCGACTTGCTACCATTTTGGAGATGCAGGATTAGATTCATCTGGTGGGACTATTTCCGCGAATTTCGCTGATATGGGAATAACATTATTCGGTGGAGATGAGGTCCAAGTTTGTGTGAATGCATCTGATTCACCCGATTTTTGTCCTCCGAACGAATTGGATACTTGTTGGACTTTCTCGATTCCCGTGGGAGGACCTCACGGAACTCCGCTCGAACCTCTCGATGGAACATATTCCGCCTGCGATGACCAGAGTATAATAATTCGTCTCGCAGACCTCGATGGTGTGGTCGATAGCACGATATTACTTTCGGTGAATGGAGTTCATTACACCACTGCGAGCGCAGAGCTTCAGTTCTTTGCAAGCGAAGATTCACTCGTTTTCACACCGTCGGCACTTTGGACAGACGGCGAAGTAGTGGTATGTTCCCTGCTCGCCGCAGAGGACATATATGGGAATCCTCTCGAGGATGCTCCTGTTGTCTGGACTTTCTATATCGACCTCGTTCCGCCGGTGATTTCAGGAGTAGTTCCATTTGCGGGAGCGCATATAATAGGTTCTGTGCCGACTGTCGAGATGGACATAACCGACGCGGGTTCCGGTGTAAATTCCGATTCGGTTTATGTTTCTGTGAACGGAACGATTTACCGTTTAACGAGTCCTTGTTTCAGCAATGTCGGTTCACATTATACGCTCGATTTGAGCTGTGCGGGGATTATTCCCGACCGTGGCGATACGCTACAAATCTGCATAGGGGCAGAGGATTCCCCCGATTACTGCCCGCCGAATGAAATCGACAGTTGCTATCTTATATGGATAATGGATTGCGATATGACGGTTCATATAGATATGGATGACACGATAATTTGTCATCCCGAAGGTCCTGTGGAATTCACTATAAACGCAACGGTCAGCGGAGGAATTCCGCCTTATACATATTCTTGGTCGCCTCCGGGGGCTTATGTCGATGGTCATATCGAAGATATTACGGCTACTCCGCCAATCGGAGAGGTCACGCAATATATAATTCAGGTTACGGATTCTACTGGTTGTCAGGCATACGATACTGTGTATGTTACGGTCTCTGACCCGCATATAAATGCTGGCGGCGATATATGGGTATGTCCAGGTGGAATTGCTGTTGTCGGGTGTTCACCTGTTATCGAGGGGCATATAGTCGCTCCGTTAGATATTAGTTGGCATTATCTCGATGGCACGACAATTTCGACTGATAGCATTTTCGAGTTCACACCAGAATCTACTGTGACTCTCTATGCCGAAATTGTCGATGGTGCTGGTTGCTCGGATTACGATACGGTTACTGTTCACTACGAGCACGAAGCACCTGGACCTTTCACATACCATTCGCCCGAGCCTAACGATACATTGCCACCGGGTCCTGTGACGCTTTGCTGGGAGATGCCCAGCGGAGATACTCCAATCTATTTCGATGTTCTCGTGGACGGTGTCGCCGAAACGACGGGAATAACGGATACTTGTTTCACAGTGGGTCCATTTCCCTGCGGGGAGCGTCACACCTGGTTTATCGAGGCATACAATTTATGCAGTGGAATAGATTGCAGCGGGGATTCCTGCGGTTTCTATCCCTCCGATTCTGGTTGGATAGATACGGTTTGCACGCCTGTTGTTGTCTCGGGCGATACTTTTGCGGGAGGGTTCGACCCGCCATTCTACACCGAACCTTGCCCCACTGGATATGCGGAGATTATCGAACCGCTCGATTCCACTTGGTCCACCTGCGATGACCAGCAGATAATTATGGAAATCCACCAGCCTGATAGCGGACTTGATATAGACCCGGCGAGTATTAGGTTGACAGTGGAAGGAATCACTTACTCTGTGGATGGTGCGACGCTTATATGGAGCGACCCGACTCTAACATTTACTCCGCCGACGCTGTGGACAGATGGACAAGTGGTGAATGTCTGTCTCGACAGTGTTTCGGATGTGGCGGGGATAGTTCTCGATGGATTGCCAGTATGCTGGGACTGGTTCGTGGATTTAACTCCGCCGGTATTTTCCAATGAATATCCAACAGGCGATGTTTATAACTGGCAGGCGCAAGTCGGGGTGGATGTTATCGATTCGCTGAGAACTGTCAATCCCGATAGTTTCGAGATTATAATCGGCGGTGTTTTCGGTGCATCGGGAGATATAATACTTCACTGGGGAGACGATGGTGTGGCATACGATGGCACGACACTTGTGATTTCACCCGACAGTGTGGATACATCGGCGGTGGGTGTGGATTATTCCTGGTGCGATGATTCTCAACTCGTCGGTGGAATTTATTTCCCCGAATTGGATACGATTCATATTCGAGTTATCGCACAGGATACGATTCCAGATTATTGCGACCCCAACGAGGGTTTCGACATTTGGCAGTTCTATGTTCCGGATGATGACATTATGCCGCCGCAATTTACCGATTTCACTCCGCCGTATGTCTCTACGAGAATAGCGTTCATTCCGACGGTGGAGATATACGATTCATCGGGGATATCCGATATTGCTGGATATACGCCGATACTCGTCTACGATACCGATGGCGAAATCGTCTCATCGTGCGACACCGTTACGATGAGTATAGATACCTGCTGGATAGATACTCTGGGAATAACTCATTGCATATATGTGACTGATAATTATGTCGGTCCGTTTAACGATACTTGCACTATTACATTCGGGGCTTATGCCTACGATGGCGACCGCGATTTCTGCAACGATGCGGATATGACACCCGGCGATACTGTTTGGACTGTCCCTGTTCTCTCTGGACCGCAGGCGGAACCTATAATTCCACAACCCGATAGTATTACCGCTTGCAGCGACCAGGAGATAATTATTCATCTCTGGGACCCCGATGGTGTCGACCCAACAAGTATAACGCTACAAATCGAGGATTCGGTATATGATATATCGGACCCGAGACTAACATATATCGATTCCACGGAGGAATTGATTTTCACGCCCGATTCGGGATATTTCCACAACGAACAGGTTGTCAATGTTACGCTTTCCAATGCGATAGATAATCTCGGCAATCCGATGTGGGATGTTCTGTCTTACTCTTTCCTTGTTGACCTCGAAGCACCTGCATTGGCGATTCAATTTCCGCAGAATGGGATGATGATTCGCTCAAACGAGCCGACTATGACATTCGGAATAACGGATAATCTCGCAGGGATTAATCCATCCACGATTATGCTTTATGTGAATGGGATACCGTATTCTGTGGATGGTTCGGTATTGACTTGGACGAGTTCGGACAATATGTCCGGGACATTGGTATTCAGGACGGATTTGTCGGGGCTGATTTTCCCGCCGGGCGATACTGTTTGGGTCAAACTCGATGCCTGCGATGAACCCGATTATTGCGACCCGAACTGCGCAACATCGACCTGGTGGTTCACTGTGGAACCCGAAGTCGGATGCAATATTCATCCGAACCCGTTCACTCCAAACGGCGACAACCGCAATGAAATCACGGTGTTCGACTATCCGAATATGTATAGCGAGCAGGCAAAACTGCATATATTCAATATGCGGAATGTCGAGGTTTTCTCCGAGGATATCGGTCCTATCGATGAGTATTCTCAGTTCGATATCCGCAGTTGGGATGGTAGAGATAATAATGGCAATCTACTTCCACCGGGTCTTTATCTATATGTAATAGTCAAAGGTGGCGAGGTTGTCTGCAACGGAACTGTCCTGCTGGCAAGGTGAGGGATAGTGAACTTTATCGAATTTAGAGGAACATTGTCGGCATTACCAAAACGATTATAAATCGTATTCAAAAACATTTATTAAAAATTT
>CAYRNI010000035.1:5827-17170 GCA_964425665.1 uncultured bacterium | reverse complement strand
TTTACGGAGGATTTCTTTATGAAATTTGTCGAGAACGCAGTTGGAAGAAAAATTCCGGATGAAATAGACGGCAGGAAATTGATACCATATCAGGGGGCATTCGCCGACCCCATCGCGAAGATGGGCAGACAAAAATACGCTCCGCCGATACCGAAATCACATCCCGAATGGCTCACCGGCGAATCTAAATTGTGCAAAAGTATCGATGAGGCGATAAAACGCTCGGGACTTCGCAGCGGGATGACAATCTCCTTCCATCATCACCTTCGGAATGGCGATTATGTTGTCAATATGGTTCTCGATGCCTGCGATAGATTGGGGATTAAGGATTTGACTCTCGCACCCACCGCATTGTTCCCTGTCCACAAGCCTGTCATAGATTATATAAAGAAAGGTGTGGTGAAAAATATTCAAGGTTCGATGAACGGTCCTGTGGGGGAATTTGTTTCCTACGGTGGATTGCCTACCACAGCGATTTTGCGAACTCACGGCGGAAGAGTCCGCGCCATCGAGGATGGCGATTTGCACATCGATGTCGCATTTATCGCTGCTCCTTGCGCCGACGACTATGGAAATGCCAACGGTGTCTACGGTCCATCCGCCTGCGGTCCATTGGCATACGGCTATGTGGATGCTATGTTCGCAGATAAGGTTGTGATAGTCACGGATAATCTCGTGGAATATCCCTGCCTCCCGATTTCAATACCATCGACAAATGTCGATTTGGTGGCGGTTGTGGATAAAATCGGCGACCCTGAGGGGATAGTTTCAGGGACACTGCGAATAACTAAGTCGCCGACGAGATTGCGTATAGCGAAGTTCGCGGCGCAATTCATTCACGAGTCGCCATATTACGAGGATGGATTTTCGTTCCAGACAGGAGCGGGTGGAATATCGCTTGCGACGACAAAATTTTTGGGCGAATATATGGAGAAAGATGGCGTTCAAGCATCATTTATAAACGGCGGTATAACCAAATTTTCTGTCGACCTGTTCAAGCGCGGTCTCGTGAGAAAATTGTTCGATGGACAGGTGTTCGACCCGGTGGCGATAAAGTCGTTCCGCGATGACCTCTGGCATCAGGAAACACCGATGACTATGTATGCCAACATTCACTCAAAAGGTTGTCTCGTCAATCGGCAGGATATAGGTTTTCTCGGTGCGACGGAGGTAGATGTCGATTTCAATGTCAATGTGAACACTCACAGCGATGGTCTTTTGCTTCACGGTATCGGCGGACATACCGATGTCGCAGCGGGTGCAAAACTTTCGATGATTCTCGTGCCCTCATATCGGAAAAGGATACCCGTTATTCGAAAGAGGGTGACGACTGTTACCACACCCGGCGAGACAATCGATGTAATAGTCACAGAGAGAGGTATAGCGATAAATCCGAGAAGAACGGATTTGCTCGAACATTTCAAAAATTCCAAGTTGCCCATCAGAGACATTCACGATATTCACAAAGAGGTGATAGATATTTGCGGTGAACCTGAACCGCCGAAGACGACAGATAGAATTATCGCGCTGATAGAATATCGCGATGGCACGATAATCGATGTTGTCTATCAGGTGAAAAAATAATGTGTTTTGGCAGGCATAGAAAAATTCTATGCGATGAGGGAGGGTGAATATATGTTTCCATTTTCTGCGATAGTCGGACAGGAGGATGCAAAGCTCGCTCTTATGATAAGTTCTGTGGATTCCTCGATAGGCGGTGTTCTATTGAGTGGTGTCAAAGGGACGGGGAAATCCACGCTCGTGCGAGCGTTCGCGAATGTTCTTCCCGAAATAGATGTCTCTGCAGGATGCCCTTATCATTGCGACCCGAAAAAGCCCGATAGTATGTGCTCCCAATGCAAAGAGAAACATGAGGCGGGGAAAATCGAGGTGGCTAAAATGAAACCTCGTGTAGTTTCCGTGCCGCTCGGGACCACCGAAGATAGATTACTCGGGACAATCGATGTTCAAAAAATTCTCGCCGATGGCGAGGTTTCTTTCAGACAGGGATTGATTGCTAAGGCAAATCGTCAGATACTTTACATAGATGAGGTGAATTTACTCCCCGATAATTTGACCGACGATATTTTGGATGTCGCCGTCAGTGGTGTGAATAGGGTGGAGCGAGAGGGTATATCTATCGAGCATCCCGCGAGATTTGTTCTCGTCGGCACGATGAACCCAGAGGAAGGGCAACTTCGCCCTCAGATTTTGGATAGATTCGCGATATCGGTTAAAATCGATACGATAACCGACCCCGACCTTCGTGTAGAGATTATAAATCGTGCATTGTCGTATTCACTCGATAGCGAGAGATTCTGCCGTGGATTCGCGAAACTCGATAAGAAACTCGCCGAACAGATAGCCGATGCTCGCGATAACTTGCATAATATTAGGATTTCAAAAAAATTGATAAATACGGTTGCGCTGGCTATGTCGAGGCTCGGGGTGGATGGTCAGAGACCGGATATAGTGATTGTAAAATCGGCGATTGCATTGGCATCACTCTGGGGTGATAAAAAAGTAGAATTGAAACATATTAAGAAAGTATCGCCGATGGCTGTGTGCCATAGGACGCGCAACGGTGGTTTTGACGAGCCACCATCGGCAGAGGATGTTTCGAAGTATATAGACGGTGCATATAAAGAAATTTCTGGTTCATCCGATAGTGCAGAATTCACACTCCAGCAAATTCAGGAGAGAGTTCTTGAAAGTGCGATAAATGCGATATTAATGACGCAGAACGACTCAAAAAAAAACGATTAGAGTTGTTTCTGAGAGCAGTTCCGCTCGAAGATAGCGAAATCGATTTGAGATTCATCGCTATGTGTCGAAGGAGAATATTCTCTTCATTTAAGATATTCTTAAATCGATTTCTTAGCAGAAATAAGTTCAGAAAAAAAATAAGGCTTAATATGGGAAGAAGTGTGGAGGTAGGAAATTTATCGCGAGGGCGGTCCTTCCGCATCATTCCAACCGATGATGTTTCAGAAATAGAGATATTTCCCACCATATTCGAGGAGTTGCGTTGCGGAGTTCGTAACCTTTTGCCGGTGAGAAAAGTGTTCTGGCGGAAATATATCAAAATGTCCCGTCCCTCTATGATAGTTATGCTGATTGTGGATACCAGCAATTCGGCAAAAAGTTTTTTATACGCTATGAGCATTCTTATAACAAAATTTTTCGCCACATATATGGATAATCGCTCTAAGGTCGGTATGGTTGTAATCGAAAACGGGAGGGCAAGTATTAAATTTTCGCCCACAAGGAACAGAAAACTCGTTTTCGGTGAAATTGCGAGACTCAATCCCGGTGGATATACCCCTCTCGATAACGCCTTGCAGCTCGCAAAAACGGAACTCCGAAGAAGTATGAAAATAGATTCATCTTTGATGCCTATGATATTTCTCGTTAGTGATTGCTATCCGGAGCCATTACCACAGTATACTGGCGATGCCTACGATACAGAAACATACAAAAAAGTGCGAGCAACCGCAGATGAAATAGCGAGACTGAAAATACCGGTTGTTGTAATAGACTCATCGAACCCAGCGAGAAAAATAGAACCGCATCTACCAGGGCGAAGACTCGCAAAATACATCGCAAGGAAAACAGGTGGGGTATTCATTCCACTGCCGACAAACCATATTAGAGTTTCAAAAGTCGCTCCGGAAATGATTTATAAGAGCATATCGAATGTCAAACTCAATAAATCTTCCACTCGTAATGAGGGTATGTAATCTTGTTCCTTATTCACTTATTTAGCCAGAACGACAGTTCCATTACAAACTACCTCGTTGTTCGAGATAATCAACCATATATAAAGACCCTCTGGCAGTGGATTTCCATTGTTGTCCCTTCCATTCCACGAACGCGAGAGAAAGTCTGAGATGTTCGATATGTGCTTAATCTCCTTCTTGAATACGAGCACATTTCTGAGGTTGTATATTTGCAATTCGGCGTCCTCGCTGAACATAAACGGGTAATCGAAAACCGCATACTCGTTGACATTATCGTTATTCGGTGTGAACGGATTAGGATGAACGAGGCAGGAGACCTCGGGCTCGATTAGAAAACAAAATGTGGAATCGAGTATATTGTCCGCGCAGTAGTCGGTGGTGTCTGTGGAGTGGATATCGACGCACACCGATTCCCCAGGCGGGAAAATCAAATCGAACATCTCCGGCATATATCTTATAGTTCCTCCCTGAATGGAGTCCGCCGGTGTCCATATGAAATCGCCAAAATTGTATGGTATATTGTTGACAGCTATTGTAATCGAGTGAGGGTCGACTCCTGAAATCGAGTCGCCGACTGTAATTACGATATCCTGCTGCCTGTCGCGAACCATATCAGCAGCGGGCGCATCGAGTTGCGACCAGGGCGGAGTGAAATCCATAGTGAAACTCCAACATACCTGTTCCGTCAAAGGATTCCCCAGCATATCATCGGCGGCGATGAGACATACATTGACGACTTGACCATCGACAAAAGGCGGATTCGGAACATAGATGAGGGTATCGCCCTCATAAGTTAATTCGTCGTCCTCGATAGAAAATGTATCGCCCTCAACCACGAGTCTAATCGTGCTGGAATCCACTCCGTCGGAGTCGGTGATGGTCATTATTATCCCTTGGTCTGTGCAGGAGGAATAAGCACCATCGAACGGCTCGACTATCTCCCCCACAGGACCGCCAGGAGATATACATATCGTCCAATCGACTGTGCTATCGTTCGGCTCGCAATATCCGGGAGTCGTCTGGTCGTATGCGTAAAGTGAAACATCGAAACAATCGCCACCATTCCAGAACACGCCCGCACTCTCGGGGTAGAAAATGAGGGTAGTATCGTCGAGCCATTGGAGAGCAGAACTGTCCAGCGTGTATTCCGTTCCATCGACTGTCAGAACCACCGAACTATCCGCTACACCAGTTATGCTATCGATAAATGCGACGGAAATAGATGGTGTTCGTGTCGAGACAGTTTCATTGTTCTCTGGTTGGAATCCCAATGTGACATAGGGAGATAAGTCCATAGAAAATTCTACGCAAACGGTATCTCCCAGTGGATTCCCCAAGGTGTCGTCTGCGGATATTACGCAGAAGAAAATGGTTTCGCCATCGGCGAACTGCGGCGATGGGAATAGAACCAATCTCGATGAGGGTTCATCCCAGATAAGTTGAGGGTCGCTTCCATATGCAATGGTGGTGGTTTCATCTGTGGAACTTCGCCAGAGCATAATTTCGATTGAATTGTCGATAATATTATCTCCCTGAGGGTCTAAAAGAGTGACCAAAATGCTTTCGCCCTCACAGGCGGATACTATCGAGGGTGATGGATGCTCGATTGTCGCAACGGGTCCTCCGGGAGCGATGATAAATGACCAGCAAGAATCTAATTCGTTGGGGCAAGCACAGTTATTATCTAATGCGTGAACGCAGACATCCACATTCGTTCCACCTGTCCAGCCGATACCAGCCGCTTCCGCATCGAAACAGGCGCTCGTGCCATCCCAAGTGAAACCTAAATCGCCATTTGTGTAATTTTCACCCTCGATTGAAAGAGAGACCGAATCGCCGTCAACTCCCGAATAAATATCGCTCAACTGAACGCAAATCGTCGGAGAGGCGATGGAAATCGTATCGCCCGCAACAGGCGAATAACTTATGACGGATGGCGGAGAATTGTCGAGTTCTATATGAAAACTGTCGATGTGTCCGTGGTCGAATATCGTATTTCCGAGTGAATCCTCGGCGTATAAAATATGAACGCAGGTTTGCCACCCATCCGTTGAGGGCGATGAGGGTAAAGAGATGATATAGTCGAACGCGACCGAGTCGTCGAATTCGCCGTAATCGATTATACCGCTCGATGCAACATCCAAAGTTTCACAGGAATCGCAGGAAGTTCCATAGCAGACCTCGAATTGAATGGTCGACGACATAATCCCGTCCTCATCCTCGAAGGAGATGTGGACAGTTTCGGCATCGCATCCGACCCAATCGCTTTCGCAAGGTCCGGAAATATCGCTCCAAGGTCCACCGCTTACTATGTAGAATGTGCAGCAGGTATCGGTATAATTCGGCGGGCATATATCGTCGGCACAATCTACGAGATGCCAGCAGACATTCACAGAACTACCGCCGGGGAAACGCAAACTGTCCGCATCGGGGTCGAAAACGAGTTCGCCGCCCACCTCTGAAATCCAGCCATCGATATATGAGTATGCTGTCCCATCGATTGTGACAACTGTGCTTTCGGCGACTACTCCACATCCGCTGTCGTATGGCTCGATAGAAATATCGGGATGAGTGTTCGCTATCGTCTCACCACAAGCGGGACTCCAGTTCATCGCAACAGGTGGTATTCTGTCCACAAAAAATGTCCATTCTACGCTGTCCTCGAGTTCATTACCTAACAGGTCGTCTGCCGATATGAGGGCGACTGTTATCGCTCCCTCATCTGGTAGAGGAGGATGAGGGCGATATACGAGGGTATCGTTGGAATAGGTCAGATATGGGTCGCCCCAACCGATAGTGCCATATCCCGTTATGGATAGTTGTATCGTGCTGCTATCCACGCCAGGAAGACTATCCCAGAGCCAAATAACGATACTGTCGTTGTCGCAAGAACTGACCAAATCGGGCGGAACATAAATTGCGGATGCGTGCGGACCCTCACAATCCACGCTGAACTGCCAACTGGTGTCGAGAACATTGTCGTCGCAGTAGTCCGTGCTGTCTGTGGCTACTATGTGGACAACTACCGTATCGCATCCGTGAAATTCGTAGCAGGTGCTATCGAGTGTGTATTGGAAAACGCCACCGCCCTCATCGGAGATGTCGACACAGGAACCTCCGTAAGGAACATCGTTGAGAAATATCTGGATGCTCGAAGTATCCAATCCAGAGAGGGAATCGATTAAATCGAATGAAATGTGAGGGTGTCGTGTATATACTATATCTCCCGATGGCGGAACTGCATTGAACAGCACAGGAGAGTATCTATCCATATAGAAATTGGAACATACCGGACGAGGCGATAGCGGGTTTCCGATTGGGTCCTCGGCGTAAAGTATGCAAACCTCCACGCTTTCATCCGATGTGAACGAAACAGATGGATGATACAAAAGCAACCCACTCGAACTGTCCCATATCAATCTCGGGTCGGGATAATTAACCGTATCGGTTATTCCTGTCGCACTTTCGAATATCGAAATGGATATAGTGGTGTCCACAACGCCGTCATCATCGTTGATGTGCATAACAATCCCTGTGTCCACGCAACTTACCCACGCACCTGTGAATGGGTGGTCGATTACACCATAGGGACCGCCGGGTTCTATATAAAAATGCCAGCAGGTATCGAGAACATTGGGCGAACAGAGGTCTGGTGAATCGATTGCGTGAACGCAGACCACCGCACTATCCCCTCCTATCCACCGAAGCCCGAGACTATCGGGATAGAAACACACCGACGAACCGGAAATGTTGACCGCAGGAGTATCCACCCCGACAAACACGCTGCCATCTATGGCGATGGAAACCGAATCCCAGTTCACACCGGATAGATTATCCGTCAAATCGAGACAAATAGCGGGTGTTCCAAAACTAACCGTATCGCCATCGGCGGGGGAGAAGTCCGATGGCGTGGGGCTTTCCAAATCCACCGAGAAACTCCAATCCAATGTATCCTGCAAATATGCACCTACACTGTCATCAGCAGAGATTAACTCGAAATTCACCACTTCGTTATTCGACCAGTATAGACTTTCGGGCGGACAATAACTCAATGTTTCGCCAGAATAACTCAACAGTCCATCGCCCCAGCGAATCGTATCGCCATTTATTACGACTACTATGCTGAATGTATCCACCGGCAAATCGTCGTCCCAAAGATGTATCAGAACGCATTGGTCCTCGCAGGATGTGATTTGACCATCGAGAGGCGTTATAATCTCCGCATTCGGTCCCACAGTCAAACTATAATGCCAGCAGTAAACCGTATCGTTTGGTCCGCAGTAATCGGGCATATCTCCGATGCCCATACAGACCAAACTACAAGCACGCCAACTGCCATCTGTCAGCAGTAAATTCGGGTCGATAGTGAACCGTATAGAACCGATAGAATCACCGGGCGAAACTGTTATCCCCGAGCGAGGATAGTAGAATGTATCGCCGCATAGAACCACGAAGAAACTGCTCGTATCGACTCCGCTGAGGGTATCGACGAAATGAGCCTCGAAAACGCCCGTCCATTGCATCGGGAAGATACTGCCATCGGGAGGATAGTTGAATACCATACTCGGCGGAGTTTCATCCATTATGAAGTTCCAGCAGTATGGTTCGGGCAGAGGATTTCCTAAACTGTCCTCCACATAAGCGATGCAGACATCTATAACAGAACCATCTGCCCAGATATCAGGTGAGCCGAAGACGAGAGTATCACCATAATATCCGAAATAGCCATCGCTCCAGTGATAGACCGATGTATCCGAACTATCCGAAATTACCCAGAATTCGAGGGTCGAGATATTTATACCATCGGGGTCATCGATTGTAGCGACTATTGTCTCGGGAATGCACGCGACATAACTATTCGGCACATATTGAATGTATTGAGCATACGGAATGCTCACGCTGACGGCGAACCACCAACAGTTCGATGTATCGTTGGGTCCGCAATATGTCGGTGTGTCCTGCATAGACTCCACACATACCCAGACCGTATCGCCATCCTCGAATGTGAGTCCCCCCAGTGTCGGGTCGATTTCAAAATGAACACCATCCCAAAAGACCCCCGTATCGCCCACCGAGAATGTATCGACTGTCGTAAGAGAACCTGTCGTGTCGGTCACGATTACGAAGAAAGAATCGGGGTTCAGTCCTGCCACCGAATCGTCGATATCGAATGAAATAGGAGTCGTCAACGCCGCCACCACCGATGAATCCGGTGGATAATGGTTATATGTCACCGGCGGTGAAAAATCTGTGTAGAAATACCACCATAGAGGCAATCCCGACGCCGAAAATCCGAGAGTGTCGGCGAGAGAGATTAAGTTGACGAGATATGTATCCGCATCCTGCCAATATCCCATAGGAGGCGAGAATATGAGCATTGTATCCGTATCGCCCTCGCTTACATAAAGCCAATCGCTGTCGATTGTGAATGTATCGGGTGTGCCATCGCCATTGTCGATTACGAGGGTAACCGAATTGGAGTCTATCGGTCCTACTCCGCCGTGGAGAATTATTTCAACTGTCGAATCCTCGCAGGCAACAACAGTATATGGGTCGGGGAAATGAATCTCTGCCCAAGGTGCGCCGAACACCCAGTAGAATGTCCAGCAATCCGTAGTATCGTTAGGTCCGCAGGTGTCGGGCATATCCGCTGAATACACACAAATCTGAACCGTGCAGGTATCCACAGCGAGGGAACAGAGGTCTACCGAGAGAGGAATCGTGATTCCATAGCTGCCATCGCCGTTATCTACCCAAGTGAACGCAGAGCCTAATCCGTCCACAGTAACGATAATGCTCGACAAATCGAGACCCGAGAGCGAATCGATTATGTTCACATAGGCACTGTCAGGAAATTCATACACAACGGAATCGTTCGGTGGGAAATGACCGAAATAGACAGGTGGGTCGTAGTCCAGAACGAACATCCAGAATATAGGCAAATTCTCGATAGATGCGCCCCGCATATCTGTTCCCGCTGTCAATCGAGCGTATATCGTATCGCCGCTCGGCAAGTAATCGGGGTCGGGAGTGAATACCGCTGTGGTCTCATCGAACATATTGAACCAACTATTCGTAATGTCGAATGTCGTCGGTGTAGGATATGTTGTGCTCCAAACCTCGAGCGACAGCGACATCGAGTCGATTGCATCGCCATCGGGGTCGTGGAAATGGATGAATATTTCAGCGGGGTCGCAGGCAACCCACGATGCCGAATCGGGCAGTATAAATTCCGCTGTGGGTGGATTGTTCATATAATATGTGCAGCAGAATGTGGTATCGTTGGGTCCGCAAAGGTCGCAGCCATCCTCACTCGAAGGGACTCTATCCTCGGCGTAGAAACACACTTGAACCGAGCCGACATCGGCGATTCCGAAATCTTCGAGACTGCCAGATAAGGACACCGTTCCGGTGTAATAATCTCCGCTGTAATTCACATACGGACTCGAGCCGTAATATTGAACTCCCGCCACAGTAAAATGCGTATTTACGAGATTGATTCCTGATAAGTTGTCCGCGAGCGAGAAAGTTACATTCAGAGAATCGCCGAGCATAGTTCCACAGGGAGGAGACCAACCGCTTATCTGAGGTGGTTCTAAGTCGACGACGAAACCGCAGTCGATAGTCGACATCATCGGACATCCCATTCCGTCCTCGACATTGTCTAATGTATAGTGAACGGTTTGTCCATTTGTCCATTGTGTTGTCGGTGTGAATGTCAGAACATCGCCTGCGTATGTTAGATGGTCGGGGAATGTATAGGGTATGCCATCGACGACGAGCGTGATTGTGCTGGTGTTGACATAGCTATCGGAGTCTGAGAGACTTATAGTAATTTCCTGATATGGGCAGGCTGTATATGGATACGAGCAGGGGGGACAGATAGGCGTGGCTTCGGGACCGGGGCAAGCACAATCTTCGAGAAAAACGCAACCCGTTACAGTGTCGGAATATCCTCCCCCTGAAATAATCGCAGAAAAACAAGCATCGATACCGGTGCATCCGCTAACGGTGTTCATTCTGAAATTGAAGCAGTGTTCTTCGCCATTTGCCCAAGGTCCATAAGTCTGAGGGTTGGAACTCAGAATCGTTATACATCCGCCTGGGACAATTCCCGCCGTTCCAGGATTGATTGTCGCACCGGAATTGTTCGTCACGCAGAAACTGATTATCTCGAAAGTATCTATCAATGCCACTAAATCGTCGAAGATAGTGCTCCACGATGTTCCGAGTGAATACCAATTTCCGCCCGAGGCGATTGCGGTGTTATAATACCAATTGTATGATGTTGCGCTGCCGACTGCGCAGCCACTACAACCAGGAGATGTCGGTGTCGATGCGAAAAGCACGAAACCACCTGAAATGATATTGTTATATACATCTTCATCGCAATATGCGCAGGTGCCATCGCACACCTCTCCGCATTCGTAATAGCAGGCATCGGTGAAGAAAATGATTATATGAAGTGCTTCGGGACGCCAGTCGTAGTTATCCATTGCGGCTTCTATTGCACATAAGCCATCTTCGGGAGCGTCGCAACCGCCCCAAGCGGTAATACTGTTTATCCAGGCTTGGAACGAGCCCCAATAATCGCTGGTCATAT
>CAYRNI010000035.1:0-5727 GCA_964425665.1 uncultured bacterium | reverse complement strand
TCGTATCCTCGCGAGTCCAACTCCGAAATGAGACCGCTGATATTCGACCTGACACCGCTTATCGAACCGCCCATACTTCCCGTATTGTCGATTACGAAAACGATATCCACCGCTCCCGTATCCGTCCTGCAGTCGAGGTTTATGCTGAATTCTCCATCTAATACCTCTTTCATAGAGTATTTTATGCCCTTGTAGTAGACGGACATATCGCCTATATCGAATGCTCTTTGGTTTTGAGAATTTCCGGGGAAAGTCTCGCAGAACGCTATTAAACCTATGCTTAAAAAAGCGATGAAAACTAACTTTCTCATACATTCCTCCGTTTATTTATTCCACCAAATATTCATTTCAACAGACGAGTTCTGAAAAATAGTCATTTCTGTCATTTCGAGCGAAGCGAGAAATCTAATCATTTATCTCCCGCAGACCGAAATTTCAAAAACAACATCAAAACTTTTAATTAATTCATTTGATTATAAAAATATTATAATAAAGAATTTTGTGATTGCAATATTTTTTTGTGTCTTGACAATAAAATAATAAAAATTATATTCGATTGCTGTTTTTTTGGTTTAGGAGGCGATAGTTGTATGCGAGCGTGAAATCTGCGGCGGTTCTCGGTATAGATGCTTACATTGTCGATGTCGAGGTCGATATACAATATAAGATGCCATCGTTCACAGTGGTGGGACTTCCTGATAATGCTGTTAAGGAAAGTCGGGAGCGGGTCACATCCGCTATAAAGAATTCAGGGTATCCATTTCCGCAGGGAAAAGTGACGATAAATCTGGCTCCTGCGGATATTCGTAAGGAGGGCAGTTCCTTCGATTTGCCGATGGCTATCGCTATTCTCGCCGCAAGTGGATATATTTCTACGGATAGATTAGCCGATTTTGTATTCATCGGCGAGCTCGGACTCGATGGCACCGTCGCGAGTGCGAGAGGTGTCCTTCCGATGGCGATTTCCACACGAGAGGAAGGCATTCCGAATATAATCGTCCCAGCGGAAAATGTCCGTGAGGCTGCGGTTGTCGGTATCGATGCTTACCCGGTGGAAAAATTACAGGATGTAATCGATATAGTCGAAGGGAAAAGCCCTATTTCGCCGTATCGTCTCGATATAAAGGAGGTCTTCGAGTTTGAACAGAGTAGAAAGTATCTCGATTTTTCCGATGTTCGCGGGCAGGAACACGCTAAACGAGCGCTGGAAATCGCCGCCGCAGGTGCTCACAATATTTTGATGATAGGTCCGCCCGGCTCGGGGAAAACTATGCTCGCGAGAAGATTTCCAAGTATCCTGCCGACGATGACACTCGAAGAGGCACTGGAAACTACGAAGATTCATTCCGTCGCTGGAATTTTGCCATCGGATGTTTCGCTTTTGACGCATCGTCCGTTCAGGTCGCCGCATCACACTATCTCAGATGCGGGACTTATAGGCGGTGGAGCGTATCCGCGACCGGGCGAGGTTTCGCTGGCTCACAACGGTGTCCTGTTTTTGGATGAACTTCCCGAATTCAAAAGAAATGTGCTCGAAGTCCTTCGGCAGCCACTCGAAGACGCCGTGGTTACAATAGCGAGAGCCGCTATTACTCTGTCTTTCCCCGCGAGATTTATGCTCGTTGCGGCGATGAACCCTTGTCCTTGCGGGTATTTCGGCGACCCGTATCACGAATGCAGTTGTTCCATATCTCAGGTGAAAAATTATCGCTCGAAAGTCTCGGGACCGCTTTTAGATAGAATCGATATGCACATCGAGGTGCCATCCGTGCCGTTTAAGAAACTCGCGGGCGAACCCACAGGCGAAAGTTCCGATGAAATCAGAGCGAGAGTCGTCGAGGCGAGACTGCGGCAGCAGCATAGATTCCGAGGTATGAAAGGTATTTATGCGAACGCTCATATGACGACTCGGCTTATTAGAAAATATTGTAAAATCTCCCGCGAGGGCGAGGATATTTTGAAACTCGCGATTACGAGACTCGGGCTTTCAGCACGAGCGTATGATAGAATACTAAAATTGAGCAGAACAATCGCCGACCTCGAAGGCACCGACGATATTTTGCCTCATCATATCGCCGAGGCAGTTCAATATCGCAGCCTCGACAGAGAATATTGGACATAGCACCCTTATGGTATTTTCGATTATGGTGTGAAGATTTGTGATGTATGCCGATTTCGCATAATCGAGGAAATCAAGAAAATCCACGCCGAGAGAAATATTTTCGTTCTCGAATAAAGAATCGGGTTAAAACCCGATACCCGATTCTACTAAACCCGTCTTAAGATGGATTTTTAATTTCTGCCAGCGGTTTTAACCGCTCTTATTTTAATCGTTCGTAAATATTTTTCGGAACGGCTTTCGTTATGTAATATGCCGCTATTCCTTTGATAGCATCGATAATTACGAATGGAAAAACGCCGACCGAAATCGCGGCGAACAATGTCATCGGCTTGTGTGCGATGTATCTGCTCCATATTAGAAGCCAAATCACTCCGAAAATATATATTGTAATAATTCCGAGTGCTATTGAGATAATAATTCTTTTCGCTTCGCCGAATTTCATTCTCGATATGAACCCGATTGCCAACGCAGAGAGCGGAAATGCGATAAGATATCCGAATGTCGGCGAAAAAACTACCGATATGCCACCGCGGGCATTTGCAAAGACAGGTAATCCGAGAAATCCAATAACGAGGTATATTATCATCGAGAATGCACCCCATTTCGCACCGAGAAGATACCCCGCGAGGAACACACCGAATACCTGCAATGTTATCGGAACGAAAATCGGAATCGTGATTTGTGCGCACACGGATGTTATCGCCACCAGCAATGCCGTAAGACTCAGGGATAATGTATGTCGATTTCTAAAATTGTGCATTTTTTATCGCATTAAGAGCCTTGCGAGCGGGTTCGAATTCCGGTGAAATTTCCAATGTCTTTTCGAGATAGATTTTCGCACTGTGGAAATCGCCCATTCTCGCTTTGACCGCCGCGAGATTGAAAAATAGTTCTGTGGATTTCAATCCGAGTTTTTCGGCTTTTGAGAGTTTTTCATCGGCATCTTTCAGGTCGTTTTTCGCCAGTGCGATTGCACCGAGTCCGGCATAACCCCGCGAGAATGTGGAATCAGTCGCGACGGAAAGATTCAGATATTCCTCGCCCTTTTTGAAATCGCCCCGCTTTATTTCGATTTGAGCGAGATTGAAATACGCCCAGCAGCGAATTCTCTTCCCTGATGCTCCCACCCCTGCCTGCTCGCTGTATATCGTGCCTATATCGTATTGCTGAACGAATTTTTTAGATTTCGCAGAAATCACATCCTCGAATAGTTCCTCGGCGGTGGAGGTATCGCCCATAGCGAGTTCGACAACTCCCCAGAGATTCATCATCCGCACATCGTCGCAAGACCGATTGCAAAGTTCGAACAAAAGCGAATCCGCCGTGTTATAATCTTTCGAGATGTAGAGAGTTAGAGCATAGTTGTATATCACATCGGGATTGTCGGGGCATTTTTCGAGTGCCTGCCTGCCGTATGATAGTGCAGACGATAAATTCGATTTTATCCGTTCGATTACACCGAGATTCGACAGTGCCCGGCAGATTTCTCCCTCGCACTGGACCTCCTTTATGAACTCCACTTTGGCAGAATCGATTTCGCCGAGTTTGAAATACATCGCACCGAGGTTCAGATGAACACCGCGAAAGTTTGGATTCATAGCGAGTGTGCGATTGTATTCGCTTTTTGCTGCATCCAATTTTCCACTGCGGAAATAGATATTCCCCAGTGCAAAGTGCGAAAGCGGGTCATCCAATCTGCGCCAGCCGAAGAAATCCACAAATGTCAAAATGCCGAGAAAAAGCACGATTGCGATTGTATAATAGTTCCGTCCGCGAATTTTTTCGACGAGATAATCGATACCCGCCGCCGCGAGAAGGATAATCGGTGGAATCAGCGGAAGTCTGAATCTGCTGCATACGAAGAATAGCACGATTCCGAAGGAGTAGATAATCACAATCCATACGAGCAGCGATTTGTTCTCGAATTTTTTTCCAAAAATGCCGATTATGGCGAACGGGATGAATAATCCCCACCCGAAACCGAAAAGTATAAGATAGAAAATCGGCGAACCGCGAGAGAGGAAATAGATATTGCCGTTGTTCCCGATTTCGCTTGCACCGAAAAGAAGTAAAATCTTTTTACCCAGCAATTTTAAGGCATTCCAGAAATCTTTTCGCCAGAAATTTAATCCCTTTCTGTAATAGAAAGATGAAACCTGTGATGGTGTTAATTTTTCACCCGTTTGTCTTTCTGCCAGCCCCACACATTGGCGATACTGCCAGTTCCATCCGAATTCTGGCACCACCGCCGATGTTCCATCGGATTGCGGATTGTTCCCGATGTAGAAATTTATCCCGCCCTGCGATGCGATAAGGACGATATCGCCGTTCTCGTAGTTCGCAAAAGTTATCGGTGCAATCGGAACGACGAGAGATAGTATAATCCAGAGTGTTCGCCATCTGAGATACCGCCACAAGTAGATGAAAATTATCGGTGCGATGAGGAGAACGGTCGGTCGCGTTATGGCGAGTCCTCCGAGCCACAAGCCGAGCCACAACAGCGATAATCTCGTTCGTTTTTCTCTTGCGAGCAGTGTAAAATATATCAGCCAGATAATTCCCACAGCGAAAAATGAGTCCAGAAGCAGTCTCGACTCGAAATATATTTCGATTGGATTTATCGCCCACAGAAATGTAGCGAGGACGATGAGCCACCGCTTTTTAATCGTTCTTTTTGCAATCCAATAGAACGGAACGATGCTCAAAAGTCCCCACAAATTCTGGAAAATTCTCGGTGCCCATCCATTTGTTCCGAATATCGAATAAATTGCGGAAAGAAGATATGGATATAACGGCGCTCGAAAGAACACTCCATAGGGCAAAATTTGACCCGATATAATCTTTTTCGCCCAGAGATAATGATATAATTCGTCCAAAAAATATCCGTTCCAATACGGCGATTTTAACCAGAACAGTAAATGGAAAGCTCTTATCGTAAATCCGATGAGGAAAATTATCGCTATATATGTGTCTGTATTTTTTATTTTCATATTTTGATTTCTTGGTAAATTCGTTTTATTATATTTCATATGTTTATAAGTTGGCAAGAAATATTCTGATGGATGGAGGATTTTATGAGAAGTTATACCGAATATCTCTGGTTCAATACGCGGAATCGCAGAGAGTTCGTCAATATCACGGACACAATCGAGCGGATTGTGGTATCGTCGCAGGTGAAAGAGGGATTGTGTCTCGTATCTGCGATGCATATCACTGCGGGAGTTTTTGTCAACGATGAGGAATCGGGTCTCAAAGAGGATATCTGGGAAATTCTGGAGAAACTCGCCCCGTATCGCAAGGATTATCGTCATCATCTTACCGGCGAGGACAATGGCGATGCTCATCTGAAATCTTTGCTGGTTCATCATCAGGTTGTTCTGCCGATTACCGATGGCAAATTGGATTTGGGACCCTGGCAGCAGATATTCTATGCGGAATTCGATGGTCAGCGGAGAAAACGAGTGATTGTCAAAATTATAGGGGAGTGAAAAAGCATTAAGGAGATGATATGCGTTTCGCGATAATAGGACTTCCGCAGTGCGGACGAACGACGGTTTGGAAAACATTATCCGGTGGACATATCGGACATAAGGAAAATATCGCTG
>CAYRNI010000034.1:0-17668 GCA_964425665.1 uncultured bacterium | reverse complement strand
TTTCCTCTTGGAGCATATGTAGCCGCAAGTCATACAATATCATCTCTATTCGGAATTCAACTAATAGATTACATCGGTTTTGCATTATATTGGATTTTAGTTGTTTTTTGGCTGGTTACTTTTATAAAGACTTTTATAAATGCATATCATGGGACGCTGTTTAGAGATTGATACGATGAAATTTATAGCAAAAGTGAATCCTGCAAAACAGAAAATTTTGTCTTTTAGAGCGTAAGTGAGAAATCTAAAATCGCTATTGTGCGGAAGATTTCTCGTCGCTTCATTCCTCGAAATGAAAACATTTTGCCTATTTCACAGAGGTCTTTATAACTATTAGAAGCAAGTCAAGTGGATTTGAAAAAACTCGGTAATATAGAAGAATTTACACATCTTCCTCGCTATGATAATGTCCAAACAGGTGAAATTTTTTCTCATACGCATACGAGAAAAGCAATCGGAATGCAA
The DNA here is from genome assembly GCA_964425665.1 of uncultured bacterium. Lineage (GTDB taxonomy): Bacteria > UBP14 > UBA6098 > B30-G16 > B30-G16 > JAGGZE01. Next base: position 17,203 of record CAYRNI010000034.1, on the reverse strand, counting down.
AATACTTTGTCGAGTATGCCTTGACACTTAAAACGATTCGGATTTGTGCTAAAAGACACAACTTCCACCAATCATCTTCGAGCAACTAATTAAATATTTTTACGCTGGGGACATCTGCGTAAAGCAGACAATAATTTGTAGATTTTCATTTGACATCAGAAAATTTAATATTTAGATTATGAAAAATTTATATAATATGCCACATTCAACTAAAAAACAGGAAGCACTGTTCAAATACGCTTTTTTACTACCCGCTATAATCGTGATTTTTGCGGTGGTGGTGTATCCATTTATTTACAATATAATCCTCTCGCTCTCGAATATGAGTATGACTCATTTTCGCGACTGGCGAATAATCGGATTTCATCAATATGTTAAGGTATTTTCCGAAAGCATTTTCTATTCTGTGCTGTTCAAAACAATTATATGGACTGTCATAAATGTATTTTTCCATGTGGTGATTGGTGTTTTTCTCGCTCTTGTGCTAAATCGCTATCTTCCCGGCAAAGCGATTTTCCGAACGCTTCTGATAATTCCCTGGGCGATGCCTCAATATATAACCGCTCTCACCTGGCGTGGGATGTTCAACTACGAATATGGAGCAGTCAATCTGATATTATCTAAATTCCTTCATATGCCGATGGTCCAATGGTTTCAGAATCCTACATTCGCTTTCACCGCTTGCATCTTGACAAATATATGGCTCGGTTTTCCATTTATGATGGTTATCGCCTACGGCGGGTTGCAGGCTATTCCTAAGGAACTTTACGAAGCAGCCGATGTCGATGGCGCATCGGGTTGGCAGAAGTTCTGGAACATAACAGTGCCTCATCTAAAACCCGTGATGACCCCCGCCATCGTGCTCGGTGTGATTTGGACATTTAACAATCTCAATGTAATCTGGCTGGTATCAAATGGCGGAGAACCATCGGATAAGACACATATTCTCGTATCGTATGTGTATAAAGCTGCATTTAATTTATATCGATACGGCTACGCGGCGGCATTATCTATGGTTATCTTCGCTATATTGCTTATGTGGGGAATTTTGTTCATCAAGAAGACAAAAGCAACAGAAGGAGTATATTAATTAGATACAAAATGAAATAGAACATTTGAGGTTTGAAAATGCGAAAAAAAGATAGTCCGATAAAACTCGCTATAATATATATTTTCCTGTCGATATTCACACTCGCGACGCTGTATCCCGTGATTCGTGTGATAACCATATCGCTTCGCCCAGGGGATAGACTACTTTCCACATCGCTGGCGATAATACCGAAAGGTGCAACATTCGAGTCCTATCGCAGACTTTTCGCCGATGGCAGATTCTTGCGATGGCTGCTAAATTCGACAATAGTATCGGCGACAGTTACGATAACAAGTGTTGTTCTGGCATCGATGTCGGGATATATTTTCTCTAAATATAAATTTGTCGGGAAAAAATTCGGGATGACCGCACTTCTGACAACTCAAATGTTTCCCGCTACGATGTTGCTTCTCCCGATGTATATTATGATTTCAAGATTAGGTCTCATCAATAGTTATCTCGGTCTGATGATCGTATATTCTGCGACAGCACTGCCTTTCTGTGTGTGGCAGATGAAAGGCTATTACGATACTATCCCGAATTCACTTCAAGAAGCTGCCATAATCGATGGTTGCTCGCCATTTCAGGCTTTTTATAAAGTGATACTACCATTAGCCAGACCCGCATTGGTTATAACCGCACTATTCTCGTTTATGTCATCTTGGTCAGAATACATAGTCGCCGCCCAAATTCTCCAAGACCCAAATATGTTCACTTTACCGCTGGGTCTCAAACAGTTCCAATCCAATATGTCGACAGAATGGGGAATGTATGCGGCTGCATCTGTCATTGTCTCTATCCCTGTGGTAGTTCTATTTATAATACTGAGCCGATGGCTGGTGAGCGGACTCACTCTCGGAAGTGTAAAGGAATAATAGCGGTTCGAGTGAAGGCACAGAGTAAATTCCGAGAACACAATTCCCCACCGACGATATTATGAAATCATATGCGAGATAATTTCACTTGATTTTCACCGGTTCATCGCCGATGAATTCGAGAATAATCGTCTCGGTGTTTGCGCCGTTCTCATCGAAAGTAATCGGACCCGCTGCACCGGGGAAACCGTATATGCCCGAAAGGTAATCCCGCATAAGTTCCTGCGTAACGGCGTGATGTCGAATGCCTCTTATAACGAGATTTGCGGCATCGTATCCCAATGCGGTAAGTCTCGATGGCGAACCTCTGTGTTGCTTTTTATACAATCGCTCGAAATTTTTCCAGTTCGGATTGTCTTTCCAAATATAAAAATCGTCCGGAGTGACAAGACAACCATCGAGATATTTCTTCGCACTCTTGTCCTTGCGAAGGTCGTTTATTACCCAGCCATTTGCACCGAGAACTTTAGTATCGATATACATAAATGGAATTTGCGGAAGAATCACTCCGATGTCATCGTAATAGCCGGGCAAAAATAGTCCATCGAAATGAACCAGCCATTCGTTCTGCGGTTTTTGGAAACATCCGCTATCGGGGTAGCAATCGTAAATCGCTGTATCTGTGGTGTCGATTTTCACGATATTGCTGTCGATATATCGGACAATCGGTTCACGAATTTTAGTCAGAGGCTCTGAAAAATCCACATCGCCGAGACGATAAAATTGAGCATTCAATAGAAAACGGTTTTTTCTCGCCACTACTTTTGCAAAAGCCATAGCGCAGCTGTGTCCGAGTTTATCGTCGGGGGCTAAAATCGCGAATGTGTCCATCGAATCGCAGGCGAAGTTTGCCAAAAACGCCGATGCCTTAACAGGGCTCGCCACCAGTTGAAAAACATAAGGCGAAAGTTCTGCTATACCATCTCTCGATGCCGATGGAGTAATCAATGGAACTTTATATGTGCCAGCGATAGCCCCCGCCGCAACCGCTTCATTGCTCGTTATCGGTCCGATTATACAGAGAGGCATCGTTTGTTTCAGTAGATTGTCCACCGCCTCGGCGGTTGTCAACGGGTCGCCACCGGAATCCAACACTTTCAGTTCCACATCTTCACCCGATTCCGAAAACGCAAGACGAATCCCCGCGAGAACATCCTTGCCGTATCGAGCATAATCCCCGCTTTGCGGGACTAAAACCGCCACGACGAGATGTTCTTTCAAATAATTCTCGACCTTCGTCAATTCTTGCTGAAGTTTTTTCTTGTCGTGAGATTCATATACTCGCTGAAGCAATTTTTGTCCTTCGCGGAGAGCGCGAGCGTATTCGCCATCGTTCTGAAGTCTTTTCAGCCACATCTCGCCGACGATGGCTTCCACCGAACGGTCGACTCTGTCGAGAAGCGAAGGGAAATGCTCTATCGGTAAGTATCCCCAGAGCAATTTTTTCAGAGCGTCCTCGGCTATTCTCTGCTCGCGGACATCGTCGGATAAAAGAGCGAAAGCGAATTGCTGAGCACTGTTGAGATAATTTTTTGTGAAAAAATACGAATTGCCCGCGTATATCCCCGCTCTGTGGACAAGTGGATGGTCGGGAAAAATTTTCTCGAACTCCACAAATTCGCTCGCTGCGTTTTCGTATTCGCCGAGTTTATAAGACGACAATGCCCTCATATACATCGCCTTTGCCCGAAGGTCTTTATCTGCCGACTCCGTAGCGATTTGGTTGAAGTAGCTATGAGCATCGCGATAGTTGCCATCGGCAAAAACTTTTTCGCCTGCTCTATATGTTCCCACGAGCAATTGATGCTGTGCGAAACAAACCCCGATAAAAATGAGGGCTACCGTTGTGATGATTGTTCTTTTCATATCAATCCTTGAAACTTTTAGCATATTCGGCGTATTTTTTGGCGTGATGTTCCAGCGTCTCGAAAATCGAATCGTCGAGTTCTTTGACAGGTTTTGCAGGGACTCCCGCCACTAATGTTTTCGGCGGAACTTTTCTGCCCTCCAAAACCACCGCGCCAGCTGCAACAATCGCACCATCGCCGATTTCTGCACCATCTAAGACAATCGCTCCCATACCGATTAGCACATAATTACCGATTTTACAGCCGTGAAGTATCGCATTATGACCGACAGTGACATAATCTCCGACAGATACAGGTTTATCGGTATCGATATGGATTACCGAGTTGTCCTGAATGCTCGTGCATTTGCCGATTGTTATTTTATTTATATCGCCTCGCAGAACCGCACCGAACCAGATACTCGACTCCGAGCCGATTTCCACATCGCCGATTACAACAGCATTCTCGGCGATAAACGCATCGTCTGCGATTTTCGGAACTACATTATGATGTTTAAGTATCATCTCTACCTCCTGATAACAATAGTATAAATTTCCATAAAAATTTCGTGTTGGCAAGGCAATTTTTTATAAATGGGGTTAGCACATAAAAAAATGCCGGGGGGCAGAATTGAACTGTCGACACCAGGATTTTCAGTCCTGTGCTCTACCAACTGAGCTACCCCGGCAATTTTTTTAAAAATACTAATATGTTCGATTTATGGCAAGAAATTTTTGTGTCGCTAATAAAATATTATTAAAAGATATGGTTCGTGCTTTTTACAAAAAATCCCCATATAAATGTCTTGACCAATCGAGAAATTGAATTATGATTTCATAGTGATGCGGGAGTGGCGGAATTGGCAGACGCGCTGGACTTAGGATCCAGTGGTATATACCGTGTGGGTTCAAGTCCCTCCTCCCGCATATAACTTTTCTGTATAAAAATGTGGCACTTATTATTGATAAATAAACCGAAACTTATCTGGCGACTTATCGCGAGAAAGGGGCTCGAGCATTGGTCGAAAATAATCGTCGCTGTTATAGTCATCGGAATTTTTTTCACCGGTGCTTACGAGCTATTCTATAGAGTTTTCGCATACCTGAAAAATTCGAGCGAAATCGGAACGGTTCTAATCGACAGATTGATTTCCATCGGTTTTCTCGCATTTTTTACGATGCTTATCATAAGTAATCTCGTTAGTTCCATTTCTACACTCTTTCGCTCCACTGAAACAACTTACTTGATGACGACACCACTTTCTCACAGCGATGTCTTTTGGACTCGATTTTTAGACAATTTCTTCTATTCGTCCTGGGCAACCGCCATTATGAGTCTTCCGATGGCACTGGCTTATATTATCGTAAATAGTTTGCCATTATGGGAGGCTTTGTGGATGAGTGTTCTTCTGTTCTTATTCCTCTTGATACCAGCATACATCGGAGCGGTGTTGGCGATGATTCTGTTCCTTCTCGCTAAAAAAATAAGTATGAGAAGAACTGTGGCAATTCTGGTGCTTTTATCCCTCGGAATTATATATTTTTATATAAAATCCAATCTCGCGGGCGGGATAATGTTCAATGTGATGGGCGATTTGTCGATGCTGAACTATTATCTTCGCCAACTCGGGAGTTATAAAAATCCATACTTTCCTCATATCTGGCTTGCCGAGGCATTCAGAACTATAAGACTCGCCGACTGGCACGGTGCAATCATCTTCACATCGGCGATGTTATCCACAGCGGTGTTCGGTTTTTTCCTAACTGATTTTTTTGCACGATGGCTCTTTTTCCCGTCTTTTGAATCTGCCCTTTCGATTTCGGGACAGAAGCGGACAAAACAGCGTTCTATTTTCAAATCGAAGCTTTGGGGGATATTCGCTCCGTTCCCGAGGGATATGCGTGCTATGATGGTCAAGGATATAAAACTTTTCATCCGTGACCCGAACCAATGGTCGCAATTTGCTGTTCTACTGGTGTTGCTCGCAGTGTATCTCGTAAATTTGAAATTTGTGCCATCGAGGGTGGAGAGTTTACTGTGGCAAACTATAATTTCCTTCGTCAATTTCGGTTTCAGCGGGTATATTTTGGCGACGCTGTCTGTTAGATTCGTATATCCCGCAATCAGTATGGAGGGGAAAAGTTTTTGGTCGATTATGTCTTCGCCGCTATCGGTGAAAAGTCTGTTCTGGGAAAAGTTCATTATCGCGTTCATCGTGTTTTTTATTCTCGCCGAGATTGTCGCCGTGATTTCTAATGCGATATTATCTCAAAGCACTCAGATGATTATTCTAACAGCGGTGGGGATATTGCTTATGAGCATCTCGCTCGTCAGTCTAAATGTCGGACTCGGAATACTATTTCCGAATTTCGAAGAGTTAAATCCTATGAGGATAGCATCATCCGGCGGCGGAATGATTGCAGCACTTCTTTCGCTGATTTATGTAGCAGTTGTCGTTGTGATAATAGCTCTGCCCACTTACAGATATGCATCGTATTTGGCTCTGGGAGATACTTTCTCCAACTGGGAAATATTCGGTGCAGTCGTTGCATTGATAGTCGTGAACACTGCTGCGACAGTTATCCCACTCAAACTCGGTCTTAAATCTGTCGCAAAGCGAGAATTCTGATGAAATTGGAAAGAAAAATTTTAGTCAGATTTATAAAATTCTCTGTTGTAGGGCTCACCGGTGTGGCTGTCAATATGGGTTTCTTGGCTTTATTCAAAGAAATATTCGCGATTCCAATTTGGCTGGCGAGTGTTTTGGCGATAGAACTGTCCATATTGAGCAATTTCGCACTGAACGATTTGTGGACCTGGCGCGATAGACACCATCGAAATTTTTTCGGAAGAATATGGAGATACCATCTATCTGTTGGATTGACCGCTTATGGACTAAATTATCCGATTTTGCTGCTGCTTAAATATCTCGTTGGAACTCCATATCTTTTGGCAAATTTTGTGGGAATCGCTCTTGCATCTGTGGCAAATTTTCTAATCAATCATTTCTGGACTTATGGTAAAAATAGATTTTTAGTTTGACAAAATTTCTGTTAGAATTAAATTCTTTATTGAAGATAGTTTAAACTCTTAAAGGGGGAAAAGATGGATGTAAAAGGTTATGACCACAGGGAAGATTTGCTGTATCATCCAGAGTTTTGCTGGGTGAAACCTGAAGATGATGACATCGTTAGTGTCGGGCTGAATGATTTTTACTGCAAACTCGCCGGCGAAATTTCGTATGTGGATATGCCGGAGGAGGGCGACGAAATAACGAAAGACGAGCGTATCGGCACTGTCGAAACTGGTAAGTGGGTCGGGAAACTTATCGCTCCTGTAAGCGGTGAGATTGTCGAGATAAATGAAGATGTCGAGGATGACCCCGCTACCATAAACGAAAAACCTTATGATACTTGGCTTTTCAAGGTTAAACTGTCCGATAAGTCTCAGCTGGACGAGCTGATGAAAGGCGATGACGCTGTCAAATGGCTGGAAAAAGAAATCGAAGAACACAAGGACGAGCAGTAATTTTAGCCTTTTTCTGACGATTTTAAGTCGAATCTGTATTTTATTGGGACAACTTTGTGGTTGTCCCTTTTTTATTTTTTGGAATTTTTTCCTGCTCCGTTCGATTAAAATTATGCTGTCCGATAATCAATCCGGATAGGAAAAACAATTCGATTGCTCCGGTCGGACCGCGGAATTGCGAATCGAAAAAATTCCCGATTAGAAAGGCAAAATAACCCCAGATGAAGATTTTTCCCAACCTATCGGATTGCCATAGTTTTTTAGCGATTGCATAAATAATCCAAAGAAATAGCAGGAGCCCGATTATACCTGTTTCTGCGAGAACTGTCAGATAAAAATTGTGAAGATGTTTTATTTCGCCACTCTTCGCATCGATTTTTAAACCGCTTCGAGCGAGTTTATCTATGAAATTTTCCCTCGTGGCGAGTTGCCCAGGTCCTATACCGAAAACAGGATTTTCCTCGAACGCCCACAATCCTATCTGCCAGAACCCGAACCTTGATTCCGCAGAAAAATCTTTCTGCCAACCGCCATTGAAAATAGAACCTATCCGCTCTTTTGCTCTCGATGAAAATGAAATAACAAAAAAGATTATTAAAATTATAACCAAAAATATTATCACGGATTTTTTCCAATATTTTTTCCTATGAAATTGAGCGACTATAACACCGATTATTACAAGTGGTATCGTTAGAAAATATCCTCTCGAACCCGTTAATATAAGTCCTGCGAACAGAGTAATTGCCGAGATATTAAAAATTCCGCCGATTCCTGCCGCGATAGGTATCGCTATAACCAGAACCGATGCCAACGCATTGTGATGATGGAAACACCACAACATACCCTCCGACCATATCTTATCTCCGAAAATTTGAGAAGGCAAAACACCGAGAGCGGAACCGAATCCCAAAAGAATTAAGAAAGTTAATGATATAATGTAAATTTTCAGGAATTTTCTTGCATCGGTTTCCAAAGAAAGTCCGAGTGCCATCGGTAGAAGGCAGTTCGCGATAAGATTTAACACAGATTTGAACGCCATAATTTTATTCGATTGGAAAACAGATAGAACAGAAACATAAATTATGAACAACAATATCGGTCTCAAAATCGAAATATATTTTTTGAAATATCTCTGCTGGAATTGCGCCGGCAAACTGATTAAAAGTCCCAAGTATCCGAATAGATGAGTGAATGGAAGCCCGAGAGAGACTATATATCCACCGATTTGTCCTGATATTTTTACGATTTTCTTCATACGCACTAAATTAGTTTATGAAAAAAATTTGACAATAACTTGTTTTATGAATTTATTATTTAATAAGTTAAGATGAAAAAAGGGAAAAATAACGATGGTGAAAAAGCTTTTTTCCACATTTGTATTGATGTTTTTGTTCGTGGGGTGTATAAAATCGCCCACTAATGACGAATACGACAAGAGATATAGAGAATTTATCAAAAAACGCGAGAAAATAAGATATGGTATCGAATTGCGTGTTTTACGAAAAGCTCTCGAATTATATCCACAATTTAAGCAAGAAGGTTTATCGGAAAATTTCGATTTGGGTAAATTTAGAGAGATGTCCCGAAGAGACAGCCTCAATACTATGGAATATCTGCCCGCATTTTTTATGATTATGGAAATCGAGGACAGTTTGAAAACACCGACAGGTGTGAGATATCTGGATAAAAAATACAATCCAAAAGTAATCTTAATTGTTAAAAATGGACTCGGTATAGAATGATATCGGATATTGCATTTTGCAAATTGCATATATTTAAAAAATTTTTCCCTTGATATTCAATGAGTTGTGGCTGGTATGGAAATTGCGATATTTTTTGGAGTTGATTGGTTCAGGAGCGCTATTATGAAACGAAACGGATTCACACTTGTAGAACTAATGATAGTTGTGGTTATTATAGGTGTTTTAGCCGCCTTGGCTATACCACGGTTCACGAAAGCATCGATGAAATCTAAAGCCAGCGAGCCGAGAACTGTGCTGAAACATATCTATGAGGCTGCACTCGAATATTATCAGCAGTATGGTTCTTATCCTAAGGCGAGTCCTTGGGGAGGAATCTGGTTTTTCAACAATGCTACCACAAAGAATACAAATTGGCGAAATCCTCCGGGTTTCAAGGTAGATAGACCGACAGGATATCCGAGATTCACCTATCTTTTTTGGTCGAAGAAAAATCATTTCAGAGCATACGCATGGGGTTGGTTACCAGATTCCTGGGATGCTCAGATGCGAAAAATCAACGACCTGTCCATCGATGAGAATGGTGTTATCCGTGGCGGAACTATTATGGCACATTAAAAATTTGCACCACATCAAAAAATAGAAAAAATAAACACAAAAAAACAATCGGGTATCATTACTCGCGTCCTCGAACAATCTATAAAATTTTTAAATCTGGATATTATCTCCGTAAAGTCGATAAAATTTTTTATTTTTTGCTTGCAAATCTTAATGTTTTCATTATAGTTATATTACAAACCTAAATAGCAAAATAATATTATGCGACTAATTTATTCAATAATAATATGTTACGCTATTATTATCGGATTTTCTAATGCGCAAGATGTATGGTTATCCATTAGCAACGCGGGAGCAGAAAAAATAAGGATAGCGGTTGTTCCTTTCGTTCCGCGGGTCGAAAATCCCACCGCTGACGATATCGGAATCGGCGAAAAAATCGCCGAGGTAATAACATCGGATTTAACTTTTTCACCATTTTTCACCGTGTTGGATACAGAATACTTTCCACAACGGATAACCAGCGAAAAGGATATAAATCCATTTCAATGGATGAGCATCGGTGTTCAGGCGATTATAATCGGCTCTTTCAAAATATCGGGTGCTAATCTCAAAGTCGATGCGAGATTATACTCTGTTAGTTCATCTAAAAGGATGTATCGAAGGAAACTGACTGAGAAGCCCCAACAAATTCGAAGAATAGCTCACGCTATATCGGATGATGTAGTGAAGGCATTGACAGGGGAAGAAGGTATCGCTCAGACTCGCATCGCATTCATATCGAGTAGAACAGGGCATAAGGAAATTTATATCTGCGATTACGATGGTTTCTATGTTAATAGACTTACATACAACAATTCGATTTCTTTCACTCCCGATTGGTCGCCGGATGGTTTTTCCATATCTTACACCTCTTTAACCGACGACAATGCGAATTTGTATGTTTTTAATCTCGATAAAGAACAGAATTCGGTTCTCGCAAATTACAAAGGTTTGAATGTTTCGGCATCGTGGTCGCCCGATGGCAGAAAGGTCGCTTTCGTCTCCACAAAAGATGGCAATTCGGAAATTTATGTTATGGATGTCAGAACTAAATCTATTCGACGGTTGACATTCAACAATGCGATAGATACTTCACCTTGCTGGTCGCCGAATGGTAGGAATATAGCATTTTGCTCCGATAGGTCGGGTTCGCCGCAGATATATATTATGGACGATGAGGGAGCAAATGTCAGGAGATTGACATTCGAGGGAAATTTCAACGACCAGCCATCCTGGTCGCCGAGAGGAGATGTTATAGCCTTTGCATCGCGGGCGAGAGGACAGTTCGATATCGCCATCATCGATGTCACCGGCGAACATCTGACATACTTGACATCGATAGCGAACAACGAGCATCCCGACTGGGCACCAGATGGATACCATATAGTATTTTGTTCGGACAGACTCGGTCGATATCAACTGTATGAAATGCTTTGGGATGGCACTCGACTGCGAAGAATAACTAATTCCATCGCGGACAACGAATCACCTGTCTGGTCTCCGAGATATAAGTGGAGATTCGAATAGGAGGAAATTATGAGTAATATGCACAGAAGTCCAAGGCATAAGGAAAAAGAAAAAATCCAAATTAAAAGAATCGCTTTCCAGCGAACATTGAAAAAAATTCTTGCGATAATCGGTGCAGCGATGTTATTCTGGTTTATTGTGGGCGGTGACCTCGGTCTATTTGCGATGATACGCTCGATTAGATATAAGAAAAATCTCGAAAAACTCATAGAGCAGGAAGAAATTCGTTCCAAAATGCTGTCGAAAAAGATTAAGCAGGCGAGTTCGGATACTTTTTATATAGAACAGATAGCGAGAACAAAATATGGGATGGTAAATGATAACGAGATGGTGTTCATTTTCGCCGATGAGGATTCATCGAGAAATATTTTTAAAAACAGCGTGAAATAATATGGATAAAAAAGGATTATTACAGATTTTCAAAAAATATTTTATAACAGGGCTTTTAGTAACTACGCCTGCTCTCGTAACGCTATTCGTATTCGGATATGTTTTCATAAAAATCGATGGGATATTGGGTGGATTGTTCAAATTATGGCTCGGTGTTCGAATACCAGGACTCGGCGTCATAGCATTGGTTACACTCATTCTAATCGCTGGATTTCTAACTTCATCCTATATCGGTAAAAAAATGTTCGGAATTACCGAATCGATTTTTATCAAACTTCCATTCGTAAAAACTGTATACCTGACAGTGAAACAACTTCAAGAGTTAATTAAAATCAGGAAAAGTATCGTTTTTCACGGCTCTGTTCTTTTAGAATATCCGAGAAAAGGTATTTGGGTGGTAGCATTTCTTTCATCGCCAAAACCTGTATATATTGGGAATAAATTGGTATATCCGATTTTTGTGCCGACAACTCCTAATCCAACCTCCGGCTTTCTAATTTTCGCCACTGAGGACGAATTCATAAGACTCGATATGCCTTTCGAAGATGCTATGAAAACAGTGGTCTCTGCTGGAATTATAAATCCTGATAATAATTATGAAGAACAAAAATCGAGCGATTGAAATCCGGATAGCTGCAATCGAAGCGGTATCTTCCATTTTGTCGAAACGACAGAATGCCGACACCTCGATAAATCTCGTATCAAAAAAATACCGTATTGAGGGAAAAGACAAATCCCTTTTGAGCCAAATCGTCTTCGGCGTGCTGAAAAATTTATCTTTTCTCGATTATATACTCCATAAGCTCTTACATCGAGGGAAATTTCCATCTGAAAATTCGGCTAATGCTCTTCGTGTTGGTGCTTATCAAATAGCATTCACAAGAATTCCCGACTATGCCGCAGTAGATTCGACCGTAGAGGCATTCAGAAAATTCAAATCGCATAGGGGGGAAATCTCGCTGGTGAACGCCGTTCTGCGAGCATTCGCAGTAAAATTTCACGATATAGAATTGCCGAACGACGAACTCGAATATCTTGCGGTAAAATATTCTCATCCGAGGTGGTTCGTCCTGCGATGGATGAAACGGTATGGCAGAGAAATCACCGAAAAAATGCTCGCCGCAAATAATCTACCACCGCCGAGAACATTCAGGATAAATACATCGCTCATTTCGTCCGAGAAATTTAGGCAGTCGCTCGAAGATAATGGAATAAAGTATTCGAATACGCAATTCGACAATTTTATCAATCTCGAAGAGAAAATGCCCATCGAAAATTTTGCTCCATTTTCAGAGGGCTATCTGTCGGTTCAGGATGCCGCATTTGCGATACCTATTATCTTACTCGACCCGCACTGCGATGAACGGATTTTAGAAATCGGAGCAGCACCGGGCGGAAAAACGAGTCATATCATCGAAAAAATTTCTAATAGAACGGGAAATTTTTTTACGGGAGATATTTCTCATCGAAGAAATCTTATGATTTTAGAAAATCTGAAAAGATTGCATCATCCCATACCTGAAATTATCACATTCGATGCTAAAAATCCGCCATTTTTGTCGGAGACATTCGATAAGATTTTCATCGATGCCCCCTGTTCATCTTTCGGTGTAATCAGAAGGCATCCCGAAATCCGCTGGTTCAGGAAAATCGACGACATAAAGAGGTTGGCGAAAATTCAGCGGGAAATAATCCGAAGTGCATATCGGTTGCTCAAACGCAAAGGTATTATGGTATTCACGACTTGCACCACCGAGCAGGAGGAAAATCGAGGAGCGGTGGAAACGATGCAAAAACTCGGGATGAAAATTTTACCTCTCGCTGGGAAAATCCCCGAACAATTTATCGAACCCAACGGTATCGCCGCAAGCACATTCCCATACAGAGACAATCTCGATGGCAGTTTTACAGTGGTGGCGAGAAAATAGATAAACATCTCCGTAGAAATGAGAGACGATAAAATTTTTCCTCGATTTAACCGAATCCATTTAGACAGAATGCCCACTAAATCGGCAAAGCCCTTCGATGCATCGCGATTTTTTTGAATATCGATTTATTCCTTCGGTTTTTTCGAATATCCGAGTTTCTCGAGCAACTTTTTCGCCTTGATTCTATTGAGTTTAAAACCGACATCATTGGGCTCGAAACCGAGTGCGAGACCGAGCAACTGCGGATAATAAATTATAGGGAGTTTGAACACCATATCGAATTCCTTCTCGGCTTTTTTCTGATTGCCCTCGTAAATTACCGAGCAGAATGGACATATCAAAATCATCGCATCGGCATCGATTTCTTTTATCGCCTTGAGTTTAGAACCAGCCATTTTAACAGTGGTTGTCTCGTCGACACCGAGAATCGCACCGCCGCAACATTTTTCCTTCTCGGGATAGTTGCGAATAGCGGTCGCTCCGGTCGCCTCGATAAGGTCGTCGAGACTTGTCGGATTTTCGGGGTCATCGAAATGGCCGTAAATCTCGGATGGCTTCAAATAATGGCAACCATAATGAGCAACAACTCTTGCACCCGTAAGCGGTTTAACAATCTGCTCTTTGATTTTTTCGATACCGACATCCTCCCAGAGCATACGAGCAAAATGCTTAACCTCCACCGTGCCGTTATATTTCAAACCGATTTTTTCCAGCTCTTTGTTCGCCTTTTCGAGTTCTTCGGGGGTGTGCTGAAAGATGAAATTCGCTTCCTGCAAAGTCTCTGTGCAGGCGGAGCAAAGCGTCACTATGTTCAATCCTTGTTTTTCTGCGAGAGCGAGATTGCGAGCAGCCATCTGAAAACCAGCGTCCTGATTCACCGAGCGAATCGGAAAACCGCAGCATCCAAACTCTGGAATATCCACGAGTTCGATATCGAGTTTCTCGGCAATTTTTCTCGAAGATATTTCGTAATTGAGTCCTCTCGTAGGAACAGAGCATCCTAAAAATAACGCGTATCGCATTTCAATTCCTCCATTTAAAAATCGAATTTAAATTAAAATTTTTGAATTAATTTGAAATTATCCATTTTCAGTGCCGATTATCTTGCGGGCGATATCGCCGACACCATTATCGTCGAGGATTCTTCTTGTCTCTTCGGGGTCCTCCGGAATTCTCGGGAGTCCAATTTTCTCTCTTCTCGCATTTAAATCGCCCACCTCGTATAATCTGCCGTAGCGATATACCTCCGCGGCTTGCATAGAGAATGCAGAATGCACTATTCCGTGGTTAACCGCGATGTTTTTGAGTGCCATCATAAGTTCTGTGATAGTAACTCCCTGTGGGCATCGTTCCTGACACGCAAGACATCCGGAGCATAGCCAGACAAACTCGCTGTGCAAAACCTCGTCACGCATACCCAATAAAACCATATGAATGATTTTTCTCGGGTTGAATTTTTCATCGAACTCCCGCACAGGACAAGATGCTGCACAGGTTCCACAGGCAAAGCAATTGACAATTTTTTCGCCACCAGGAGTGTTTTTCACTTCCTCGATGAACGAAAAGTCGAGTTTTTTGGCATCGATTGTTTCCATTTTACGCTCCCCAAAAATTTGAAATTACTAAACAAAATATAAATCAACTTTGTTAATAGATGGATTATGTGAAATTTTTATGTCTTTGAAATTAAATATATCGAAAATATTTGTCAATAAATTAAAAACAATAAAAAATTTCTGGACTTTTCAATTTTTACATATATAATTATAAATAGTTGTATATTTTGATTTCCGCTTGTATATGTGTAGTAAGGTGAAATTTCTGTTAAGCAGAAAATCATAGAACTTAAAAAAGGAGAAAAAATGGAACTCAGAATTTCTGCCCGCCATTTCGAGCTTGAACCAGAAGTCAAAGAGTATGCCGAAGAAAAAATTATGCAACTTAAAAAATTTTTCCCTGATAGAAAGAATAAGGAAGAAAAATTTATCGATGCATCACTTGTTCTTACATTGGAGAAGCATCGACATCGAGCAGAATTATATTTGTCCAT
Organism: uncultured bacterium; assembly: GCA_964425665.1. Classification (GTDB taxonomy): domain Bacteria; phylum UBP14; class UBA6098; order B30-G16; family B30-G16; genus JAGGZE01. The sequence continues at coordinate 1,668 of CAYRNI010000034.1, read as the reverse complement.
ACCTGGAAAAAAGATGTTCACGAAGTCGGAGACGAAAGACATCTATGCTTCCATCGATGAGGTATCACACAAGATGGAAAGGATGATTCGAGACTATCTCGATAAATTGAACCATCACAAGAAAAGTGTTTCCAAAGAAATGAAAAGAAAAGAATTCGTCGGCGAAGAAGAGATATAGCGAAATTAAAACATTGTCGTAATCAATCGAGTAAGAGAGGGGATAAAATTATTTGTCCCCCCTTTTTATTTATCCGCCAAAAGCGGCAACCGTGAAACCCACCGCCAATCCGAATACGAGGTTGAAAACTTTGATTTTTGCAGCATCATCGAGGGAGAAACCGAGTATCGGCAGAAGCCCGTGTCCATCCTGAACTATCGAATTTGTCAGAAGAACCGAGAACGGTAATATGCCCTGTGCGAACATCGATATGAAAACTATATTCGGTCCGGAAATCGGCAAAATTCCTATTGCTGCGGCGGCAAGAATAAGGAAAAATTTGTTATTAGTGATAATTGTCTCCATATTGAAAGATTTTTCCAGCGCACTTACCACAATCAAACTGGCAAAAAGCCACAGAGCAATATTCGGAATATGTTTTTTCAATATGTGATTTACTATATGCTCTTTGAAAAAATGTTTAGTTGGAATTTTTGAAATAGAGGATGTATCTATATCTTCGTGTTTTTCGATTTTACATCTCGGACAAAATTTCATCCCTGTGACATCGATAAATTTATCGGCTAAAAAGCCCGCCAAAATTCCGAGCACGAACAGCGAAATGAATAGGACAGCGAGATTTTTAATCGTAATCGCAGAGTTTGGCATAGCCATTTGCCCGATAATAACAAATGCCTCATCGCCAAAAGTGGTAACCATAGCGGATACTATGCCGCCGAAACCGACAAGCCCCGCCATATAAAGAGCATCCATCGCAAATGTCCCCGTGCAACCTGGGATAGAGCCGAGAATCGCTCCGAGAACATACTGAGTTCCTCTCCGCTTGACGAGTTTATTCTCGATTGTCGGAGTGAACCTGATATAAAGAATTTCGACTATAACCAATAGGACGAAAACTATTGTGGTAATTACTATCGTTTGAAGAACAATCGGTTTTATCCAATTTACGAGTTCCATAGCCTAAATATTACTCTGTAAAACCTATCGGTTTTTCGATTTTCCCGCCTGCGGCACTTATCTCGCCGAATTGCTCCTCGTATTTGTCGATGTTGTTTTTCAGTGCGAGCATAAGATTTTTCGCATTCAGCGGGGTCATTATAACCCGTGTCTGGACCTTGGCTTTACTCACTCCCGGAACCATTCTCGCAAAATCGAGAACAAATTCTGACGGCGAATGAGCGATTAGAACGATGTTCGCATAGATGCCCTCCGCAATTTCATCGGGCAAATCTATTTGTATTTTACCCTGTTGCATTTTCCCAGCCATTCGCTCTCCCCTTTTTTGAGTATTCGTTTATAATAATAAAAAGTTCTTTTATAATGGTCAAGAATAATAAATGTGAAATTTTATACATCTTATCCACTATTGTATCCATCCACAAATAGAATTATCGAATTGGCAATAGATTAAATTTTTAGATGTAAAAAAATTCCCTCGCATAGACAATTTATTCTTGATTTAATGTTTTTTATGATATAAATATAAAAAA
>CAYRNI010000033.1:1730-17925 GCA_964425665.1 uncultured bacterium | reverse complement strand
GTTTAACAATCTCCGAGGAATGATTAAATTTTCTAAAAAAATCATTGCAATTTAATAATATTATATTAAATATATATCATTATAATAACGAAATAGAACTTTTAAGGAGGCAATAAATGCGAGGGATATGGATTTTTGCTTTTTCACTTATTTTTCTTTCGGGTTTAGCTTTTGCACAAATCAGTTGTGGATTTGTAGTCGATTTGTCTGCACCAGCTATAGATTCTTTATATCCAGCGCCGGATAGCACTGTTCCTACCACTACTGTGAATTTCGGCGTTGTGGCTCACGATGATGGCGCAGGAATCTGGTATGACAATACTACATCGCAAGAAATGTGGGATACATCTGGTATGGGATGCGATTTGCCTGTTGCGACCTATATCACCTATTCTGTCAATGGCGGAGCATTCGATACTGTTTGGAATGTGCTTTCCACCACTCACACTTTCGATTCGGGAGATACTGTTCGTGCCTGTGTTCATATCATCGACCATATCGAAAACTATGGATGTTCCTGCTGCCCAAATGATACCGATACCTGCTGGACATTCTACATTTTTGCCTGCGATAGTTTCCAACTGACAGAACTTTGCCCGAACCCGTGCGAAATCGTTACATCTTGCACGACGCAGACATTAACATTCCTAATCGACTCCATCGGTTCGCCAACCGGTGGACCGGACAGTGCGGCAATCTCTGTAGATGTCTATGTCAATGGAACACCATATGCTGGAACAATCGGTTCGGAGGATTGGGCTGAATACCGCGGCAACCCCGATGATGGAATCTATCCCGACACGATTGTTATCAATCCGCCTGCGGGATATTGGAATCATCACGATTCGGTAGTTGTCGTAATCGGCGATAGTATCTGCCCTGTGGTTTTGCCCGATACTTGCAGTTTTGTTGTGGACCTCGTTCCCCCCGAACTTACGACATATTCTCCTGCCAATGCGGAAACTTTAACGAGCGCAGTAGTGAATATTTCTGGCACAATCTCTGATGATTTTGTCGGAGTTGCACCGGGTTCGACCTGGGTCTCGATTACTACCTACGATACATCCGGTGGAGTTAATTACGATACTACATATTCATTAGGCGATATGTTCAATATAAATAGAACATTTAACAGCGGCGATTCAGTTGTCGTATGCGTGCATTCTGCCGACGATGTCGATTTGCAACCTGGATGTCTTTGTCCGCCGAATCCACTCGATAGTTGCTGGTGGTTCACGATTCTCATCAGCGAACCTTATGGATGGGTTTTTGTTCCATTCGATTCCAATGGCAATGGAACGATTGTATCCGATTGTTTTAGCTCTGGCGATTCTACCTGCGGAAATCAGCAAATAACCTTGCGCGTATATGACAGCCACGGGATGGTAACATCGCCGATTTTGCTCTATGTCAATGGAGTTCCATACAATACATCGAGTCCCGCGATATCGACATCGCTTTTGGGAACGGATACATTGGAAATAACTTTCGACCCCGCCGCGATTGGGACTTGCTGGGCAGATGGCGAATGGGTTCATTTCGAACTCGATTCTGCGGTAAATTCGCTCGGCTTTAATCTCGTTTCACCTGTTATAGATTCATTTATAGTCGACCTTTCGCCGCCTGTATTTTCGGGAATTACACCGATAGATGGCTCTGTGTTCAATAGCGATTCGGTTTTCATATCTGTTAATGTCAACGATTCTATCTGCGGTGACGCTATTATCACAGATGTTCACGCATCGGGAATCGCTGGCGGTTCATCTATCGATAGTGTTTTGTCGGTTGATAGCACCGACTCGTTCGGATATAGTTTTACAGGTCTTCAAAATGGCGATTCGCTCACTATTTGTGCTTATGCTATCGATACCTGTGCGGATTACTGCGGTCCCAATGAGGATTCCACCTGCTGGACATTTACGATTGTAATCGGCACGGTGTCGGCATCGGTAGTTGCACCTGTGGATACCAACGGCGATGGTTGGGTCATATCGAATTGTGCCGACCAGCAAATTATATGGACACTGAACTACGACGATTCAATCGGAATAGATTGGTCGAGACTATGGGTGAATGTGGATGGAACAGATTACAATTGGGGTGATAGTCATCTCGATACTTTGAATCCGCATACTCTCATTTTCAGTCCGTCGCCGGATTGGGGCGACCACGACAGCATCGTGTTCTGCCTCGATAGTTTATTCGATACAACTGGTGCGGTTTTAGATTTACCCGCTTGTGGATGGGTGCTTATAGATTTGACTCCGCCATTCCTCGTCGGTTCTAATCCACATAATGGCGACACTATTTATGTTCACGATATTTCCGTAAATGCTGCGTTCTACGATTCCGTCTGCACCGACACATTGACATCTGTGGATAGTTGTTGGGCTAACGAGTGGAGTGGCGGGTCGATAACGAACACATTCGAGGGATACAGTTTCCCGCTCGATTTGTCGGGTCTCTCCGATGGCGATTCAATAGAAGTTTGTGCAATCGTATCCGATGGTTGCAGAGACTACTGCGATTTCAATACGGATACGATTTGCTGGTATTTCCTGATTATGATGGGAGAACCTTGGGGCGAATTTATCGCTCCACCAGATACAAATTACGATGGTGAAAGAATTACAACCTGCGACGATGGCGGATTTATCATATATGTCCACGACTCGCACGGGATGGATACGACTTATTTCCACTTCACTGTCGATACGAACGGCACGGGTCCGATGGATTACCATTATGGAGACCCTGGCGTATCTGTCGGATATGTTGGCGATAGCACGACAATGGCGATATATTTCAATCCTGGGTGGTCGTTGTCCAGTGGAAGTTGGGTTCATATAACGCTGGACAGTGCGGTGAATATTTTAGCTTCCCCTGATAGTTTGGTTTCACCTGTTATAGATTCTTTCCTCATAGATACCGAACCGCCGACATTCACATACACTGGACCTACTGGCACGATTGCTGTTCTCGAGACTACTGTTTCGGTGGGTGCGAGCGATGATATTTGCGGAAGCGATATCGCATACGATTCGTTGGTTATAACATCCTCTATTTCTGGAATCGATTGGCATATAACGACAGGTGTCTGGGATACATCTATTACGGGGATGCTTTCGGGAGATTCTGTTTCGGTTTGTGCTTATTCTCACGATATCTGTTCCGATACTTGCGGACCGAAATATGGCGATAGTTGCTGGTATTTCCTCGTTCAGACAGGTATAAATATAGTGCTGCTCGAGCCTGTCGATGTCAATGGCGATGGCGATACGATTTCCGCCTGTTCCGACCAACAGATAATCTGGAATGTCAGCACTACATCGGGCGTCGGTTTCGACCCCGCGACGATTTTAATACTCGTTTGTGACGACACATTTACTTATGATTCCAGCGAAGTTTCAGTATCTGGCGATTCGATTATTTGGACACCACCTGCTGGTTTCTGGACAGATGGCGAGCATTGTGATTTCTCGCTCGCTGTCTGCGATTCCGGTGGAGTTTGCGATACATCTTACGGACAGGTTCTAATCGACCTTGCTCCACCTGTTTTCACAGGCGAATATCCTCTCGATGGCTCGACAATTCTCGTGGATAACACAGATGTTTATATAAATGCTTCGGATGCCGTATGTATCGATGCTGTTCCTGAATTTATCCATATAACTTCTTCCGTTTCTGGAATCGATACTACTATTCCCGATACATTGGCGGCGCACATATCGGGTCTCGTGGATGGCGATAGCGTAACTGTTTGCGTTGCTGCTCACGATACCTGTGCGGATTATTTCTGTCCGAGTGCGAATCACGATACCACCTGCTGGACATTCGATGTCGCACTCGGTTCGGTGCGAGCATCGGTGCTTCAACCAAAAGATATAAACAGCGACCTTTGCATCAACACTGCTTGCATCTGCCAACCGATTTTGTGGCAGGTAGTGTCACAGCACGGAGTCGATACTACCACATTCCAGGCGGTGATAGATGGTATCACATATAGTTGGGGTCCAGAATTCACGCTGACATTGACTCCTATTCCTGGTGATACCGTATATACAATCGAATTTAACCCTGCGGTTGCCGGCACTTGCTGGACCGAAAACGGATATACTGTGGACTATGCTATAACATATCTTGCAGATACACTCGGCACAGATTCACTTGCAGCCGATGTGGGCGGTAGTTTCACGGAAGTTTTAGTTCCTCCCGATATAATTCTAACACCATTACCAGAGGACACTGCGGTCTGTTTAGATTCTGTCGATTTCACCACATTTATAAGCGATACGGTTGCCTGCACATATATTGGGACATTGAGCGTAAGTTTGACAGGAACATCACCGGATACTTCTTTTGTAATTTCGCTTAGCGATATCGAGACAGATGTTTCCGTTCCTGTTCTATCGGGAGATACTCTGTGCGTTCACATAGATGCATTCAATGTAATAGATTATAGCGATTCCTGTTCTTTCACAGATACTTTGTTCAGTTGGACGAATTCTTTGGATACCTGCTATGAGATACATTGTCTCTGCGATATATTCGTGAATGCGGGACCCGACCAGTATTCCTGTCCTGGTGCCGATGTTATACTCGGATGCGAACCTGTGTATGTCGGTTCTGGTTATACGATTGCCGGTGTAAATTGGTATCTCGAAGGTGAAACCACTCCTTTCTCCACCGACGAGAATCCCACAGTGAATCCCGATACGACCACAACTTATATAGCGGAGGCTTGGGCTGTATGTGTTGCTGGCGATACCGTTAGAGCATACGATACAATGACTGTTTATATAGATTACGAACCTGTTGTGCCACCTACAATCGTTTCACCATCCGATGGTGAGGAACTTACAGCGGGAACACATACATTGGTCTGGAATGCACTCGATACGACTGTAACTACACCTGTATATTATCAGGTTTTAAGAGATGGCGTTCTTTTCTCACCGGATTCTCTTGTAGATACTACTTTAGATTTTGAAATATCCTGCGAGGAAACCCTTATATTTGCGGTTGTTGCATTTAATTCCTGCTATTATGAGCTCGATGATTCCTGTAATCCTGCGGATAGTATTTCAGGATATACGAGTGCGACTTATGAGACATCCGCGGTGATTACGGTTTGGGGAGAACCTTGCGGTCAGCCGCAGGCACAAGCTGTATATCCGCCGCCGAATACTATATCGGGGTGCGATGACCAACTGGTTATATTCGAGGTTTGGGATGGCGCTGGTGTCGGATTATTGCCCGAGAGTTTGCGAGTGCAAATTAGTAATACAGCAGGAAGTAATACATATGATACATCGGCGAGTTTCATAACATATACTTATGTCCGCGATGACAGCGGAGTGGTGACTGTGGCTCCGCCAACGGGTTCTTGGAGTGATAACGATACGATAACTGTTAGGATAATCGAGTTATACAATGTATTCGGGCAACCGCTTCCTGGTTTTGTTTCGTTGACATTCTATACTGATTTCACTCCGCCTGTTGCCGATATGTCATATCCTGTTCCAGATACCGCAGTAAATGAACATTCGCCGACTGTCGTTTTGAATGTGACCGATAATGTATGCGGAGTATTAGCCGATTCCTTTATTGTCTGGGTTCATAATAGCAGGATTAACGATAGTTTGATATATCCCTCGTCATCGGAATTGAGTTGGGACCCGTCGAATGACAACCTTTATATATCTTTCGAGGACCTCGGTATTATTCTTGCGGAGGGAGAAACTATATCTGTTGACCTCCACACTTGCGATTGTGTAGATTCTGAGTTCTGCGGTCCGAATTGCGCTCCGTATAGTTGGACTTTATGGTATCCTTATGAGGTCGGATGTGGCAGGATGCCTAATCCATTTACGCCAAACGACGATACATATAATGAATATACTCAGTTCACTTTCCCTAATATGGCGAGTAAAGATGGCACTATATACATATACGATATAAATAGTATATTGGTAAAGCAGATAGATGTTCCAGCTGGGCAAGGAGTTGAAGAAACACGGCGTATGGCTCGTTGGAATGGAGTTGATTCAAAAGGAAATAGAGTTCATCAGGGAGTTTATATGTATGTTATCGTAGTAGATGGCGAAGTGGTATGCGAAGGGACTGTTACTGTGGCAAGATAACGAGGATTCGATAGATAAATATAAAATGGAGGATAAAATGAAGTATTGTGGAGTTGCGGTATTAATTGTATTGCTCGTGGGTTTTGCTTATGGCGATGATTTTACGGGTGCTCGCCCGCTCGGTATGGGAAGAACATTCGTTGGTGTCGCCGACGATGCTAATGCAATCGAGTGGAATCCCTCTGGTATTGCCTCCTTTCAGTATCTTTGTGCCGTCGCGGGTTTCAACCGAGAGTTCTGGGGTATCAGCGGTGATAATATCGGAACGGGATATGTGGGTATTGCGAACCAGTATAGAGACCTATTTGCCTATGGAGTTTCCTGGCGCTATTTTTTCTCCGATGTATATTCCGAAAATCATTTCAAAATTGCATTCGCTCGTAGATTCGGCTGGAAAAATAAAGGTTTTTTAGGAAAGCATCCGCTTTCGCTGGGACTTGCAATCAGATTGCAAAATACAGGATATAATGAGGATAATTTCGTCGATAATCCCGATGAACCTGTGTCGATTAGAGATGATAATGTTTTTGCAAACGGCACGAGCAAATGGGGTTTCTCGCTCGATGCGGGTGTTCTTTTTAAACTCACGAAGAAAATTGCACTCGGCGTTTCGGCATCGAATATATTGCAGCCGAATATGTCGCTCGAAAATAGTTCCGATGGCAAGACATCGATGCAGTTGCGTTTCGGGGCGAGTTATGCATTCAATCGAGATTTTTTAGTTGCAGCAGATGGTAGATATTTTAATGAGGGCAGTGCTGTTATTTCGCCTCATTTCGGTGTGGAAAAATGGTTTTACAAGCATTCTATTGCAATTAGGGGCGGATACGATATGGATTTCCGCGATGGCGTAAGCCCCGATGAATTGACATTCGGTCTCGGATGGCGACTAAACAAGGAATGGGCATTACAAATCGATTATGCATTTCTATATCCGTTGAATGAACTCGCTGCTGCTGGTGCCACATCGCATAAGTTATCCGCTATGTTTCAAGTGCCTAACCCTATTCCCGTATGGGACCTCTCGGCTACTTCTGTTACACCGCAAATGCAAAAGCTTAAGTCCGGCGATGAAGTTAAAATCGATGCCGTGTTCAAAAATGGTGGAGGGAATAAGGTCAGGAAGGTGAAATATTCCGCTTATGTCAGAAAACCCGATGGCACTTATACGCTTATAACTTCCGATGTTATTACCGATTTTAAGAGCGGTAAGGAACGCACCGTTTCATTCACATTTCAGGATTTTCAACCCGGCGAATATACTATCTTTGCAGCAATCGATGATGATGGTTCTATGATACCGAAGCTTAATGGCACAATCGAGGAGATAGATGAAGGCAATAACATAGCAAGCGCTATGGTTCGAATATATCCACCACCTGTCCCGACCATCGAATTCCAACAGGATACGCTTCACATTACGAGATTGACTTTTCAGGAAACTGAAGAACCTATTATACCTGTTATGTTTTTCGATAAGAAGAGCAGCGATATAGCACCGAGATATAAGAGGATACTCGATAAACTCGCTGACAGGTTGAAAAAGAATCCCGATGTCAAAGTGAAAGTCGCGGGATATTACGACCCCGAGACGGATGGTAAAAACAATTCGCAGATTGCGGAGCAAAGGCGGGATGCCGTATATAATTATCTTCTCTCTCAGCTCGGTTCCGATAAACAAATCGTGAAAGTAACCGATAACGACCCTGCTCAAAAACGAGCCGGTGGTGGAAAACCATTCCCGGGAATCGAAAAATACCTGCCGATGATACGAGCGGAGAACCGTCGTGTGGAATTGAGTGCCGAATTTCCATCGTTGACGCAATCTCAGGTGGAGAAAACAATATATTTCAGCGAAGGTCAAACCGAAAAGAAGGTAGATTTTTCATCGGATGCGATGACTTATAAATCCATTCTCGAACGCAATCCCGATGCTATGCTTTTGCTCGAGGGTTATGCTACCGAAAAAGAAGGTCCGAATCTTTTGGAGCCTGCTTTCAGCCGGGCTGCGAATTTGAAGGAACAGATTAAGAAAGTCGTGCCGTTCTATCTCTGGGATAGGATATTTGCTTGGGGTTCGGATAGAACTGCCGCCGAAAAACCTTATGTAAAAATTTCGCTCCTCGCCGATGGAATTATATATAAACCATTTGAAGGCAGGAAAATTCCGAAGGGCGAAACTGTGGAGAATCCAAACAATTTTGTTCAGTTTAGTGTGAAATCTGACAATCCGATATCCTCTAATCGAGCAGAATTGATGGATTTATCCGGCAATACTGTGAAGAAACTTACAGCAGGTGAAGGTGAACCGCCTGCGGGTATCCCTTGGGATTGGAAGACCGACGATGGTAAATACATCGAGGCAGGGAAATATTATGTCGGTCATATCTCGGTTACGGACGAATTAGGCGCTGTCGGTGAAGCATATTCCGAAACGCTTATGGTCGACCAAGTGGATAAAGTTCTCGGTATCGAGACGATGCTCATCGTGATTTTCAAATTCGATAAGGATGTTGCAATATCGCCGTATTATCACAGCAGAATGGAGGCTGTCGCGAGGCGTCTAATAGAACTCGCAGAACATGAACCAGGTGCATTGACTGTCGCTGTCACCGGTCATACCGACATAATCGGTTTGAACAGACGAAATCAGGAACTTTCCGTGGAGCGTGCCGATAGAGAACTGAAGAATCTGAAACTCTATTTGAGACACTTGCTTAACCTCTCCGACAATGCGGCTTTGGATAAATGGCTTGCCGAAAGACAAGTAAAACTCATATCGGAAGGACATGGCTCCGACCAGCCATATACCCTCAAGAAAATGAGGGAAGATGGCACAGTAGAAGATAAGTTATTGGGAGATAATAAATTCCCCGAAGGTCGTGAAATCAACCGTAGAGTGCTTGTGGAGTTTAGAAGTCAACTCAAATAATCAACCGAAGAAAATCTCGACAATTGATAAAATCCCTCTCCATAGCGAGAGGGATTTTTTAATGTGAAAAAAACTCATATATAGTTTTTATCGGGGCTGTTAGAAATTTTTATATTGTTGAATATTATTCGTATCGAAGAGCCTCCACGGGGGATAATTTTGCGGCTTTCATTGCGGGATATATTCCGAATATTACCCCGACGAGTGTAGTGAAGCCAATTGCCACTATAACCGCTTTCAGTGAGATTGCGACGGGCAGTTGCGGGAAGATTTTCGATACGATTGTTGGTAGACCAGTTCCGATTAAAAAGCCTATGGTTCCACCGAGCCAGCATTGAGTTAGTGCTTCGAGAAGGAACTGACTTAAAATATGTGTTTTCGTAGCTCCGACGGCTTTACGAATACCGATTTCTCGTGTGCGTTCGGTTACGGTGATGAGCATAATATTCATCACGCCGATTCCACCGACAAGCAATGAAAGCCCCGCGATAGCGAGCAATGCAGCCCACAATATACGAGTAGTTTTATTATACTCGTCGAGAAGCATATCCTGAGAGTTTATCGCAAAATTATCATCCTCGCGGAAACGGAGACCACGAACACCTCGTATTGCATATCTGATTTCCTCTTTCAGTTCATCGATATTTTTTGGGTCTTTTGTCGATACTAATATTGAAAGTCTCCGTCGACCGCCGAATATATGTCGGAAGGCATTGTAAGGAATAAAAACATCGTTATCGGGAGTGCCGATGGTAAGCGATGCTCCCTGTTTTGCGAGAACTCCGATAACACGGAAATTGATACCGCCAAGTTTCACCCATTTACCGATTGGGTTACGATTTTCAAATAGATTTTTCCATACCTGCCATCCGAGAACACAGACAGGTCTGCCTTTCTGGTCCTCACCGTAGGAAAAGAATCTACCCGTTTCCATATCGAGCCTCCGAACCTGCGGATATTCCCAGGATGTCCCATTTACGACGACATCCATTTCGTTTTGCTCGAACGATGCACTAAGTCCCTTGTGAATTTTCGGCACGACATACTCAGCAAGAGAGATTTTTTTCAATGCATTGTATTCAGCCATCGTGATAGGTGGATTTCCTCTGAATTTGAACCAATTTTTACCTCTTGCTGCCCAGGGAAATCTATCGACATAAAGAACCTTTGTCCCCAATGAAGCAAATTCGTCTGCAATCTTACGATTCAATCCGCTGATAACAGAAACAATGGTAATGATTGTTGCCACACCGATTAGTATCGAGAGCAATGTTAGACCTGAACGCAATTTGTGAGCCCACAAAGAATGCAATGCACTTCGCACCGCCTCGCCAAAAGAAGATGTCCAATATGTTAAAAACTTTATCATACCTATAAATATGCAATGATGATTTAATGTATATTGTAAAAAATATAGATAATTTCGCAAAGCAAGATAATTTTGTAATAATAAAAATAGGCGGGGAGATATAGAACAAATTTTTTCATCATCGTTTCGCAGAATTACAGGAATTACTTTTCGATAATGGATGGTAAATATAACGATGACGAGTTATTTTTCTATGGAGCTGAAGGGAGTCGAACCCTCGACCTCTGGAGTGCGATTCCAGCGCTCTCCCAAACTGAGCTACAGCCCCATCGTTGTCAAATAATAACATACGAGGATAGGCGAATTTGTCAAATTTTTTCTGAGACGATTTCCAATCAAATCGAAAAGTTGTGTGGAATAAATGGATATGTGCTATTTAATACTTGACAAAATGATAATATAAAATAAATTTAAAATTTAATAGATTTTTTTAAGGAAATGATTATGAAAAAATATTCGGTCATAATAGTTCCAGATGGTTCGGATACGCCGATGAGATTGTGGGTTCCTGGTAAATGGCTTCTCGTATCGATTATATTGCTGTTCGCATTTGCAACTGCGAATATAGCATTTTTCGCGAGGAATGTCTTTTCGTCATTCGATAGGAGTAGCATTTTGGCGGAAAACGAAGGACTTAAAAAAAATCTTTCATTTATGAGAGGTCGACTCGACTCCTTGTCGGCCGAACTCGCATCGATTTCGAACAAGAACCGTTTGCTATATGACCTCGCCGATGTTTCCGAGCCGGAGCACGACTACGCAATCGGCGGTCCGCAACTCGCAGATATCGATGCTAAAGATTATATGGATTATAAAAATTATAGTGCAGCGATTTTAAATTATCGAATCGATAGTCTTCTATTTGTGGCGCAGCAGGAAGTTGGTGCGATGGATAGCGTATCATCTGTTCTGAAAAAGCGTGAAAAAATTCTTCGCCATACTCCATCAATCAAGCCGATGCGGGGATTTTACTCTTCGGGTTTCGGTATGCGTCACGACCCTATCACTGGTGGCTGGCGTATGCACGAGGGTCTCGATATATGTGCGCCCAAAGGCACACCTGTTCACGCCACCGCCGATGGCAGAGTGAAATTCGCAGGCAGGGAGCACGGTTTCGGGAAAGTTGTGGTTATCGACCATATCTGGTTCGAGACTCGTTATGCTCACCTGAACGAAATCAAGGTTCGCAAAGGGCAAAGGGTCGAGCGAGGCGATATTATCGGGACCTGCGGCAGGACGGGGAGAGCCACTGGCTATCATCTTCACTACGAGGTAAGAATCGCGGGCAAACCTGTTAATCCTCGTGATTATATCCTTCCGCAGTCCGTATGTGTGGATTGAAATATCTGGCAATCGAATTTCTCTCTTTTTATTTCCATTCGTTTCATTATTTTGTGATAAAATTTTCGGATGGATAAAATGTTGAGATTTCTCGCGGAGGGTTTCGTTCTCGGGCTGTCGATTGGTTTGAGTTGTCTCGTGACCTGCGGTCCGGTGTTTTTGGCGTTTATGCTGAGGGAAAAACGCAGTTTCAAAACATCGCTTATCGTGTTCGGCGAAATAAGTCTCGGCAGGTTTTTCGGCTATGGGATGTTCGGTGCGATGGCTGGTGCTCTCGGCGGACTGATTCCAGATTTCTACCGGAATGTGATTACTTATATCGCATTCATAGCAATCGGCGGAATTATGGTTTTCTACGGCATTCGCGGACGAACCGCTCCGAGCAAATGTGCGATAAGTTGGGCTGATAAATATATATCGAATCCGATATTGCTCGGTTTTCTGACGGGATTGGAGCTTTGCCCTCCGTTTCTTCTCGCTGTGGCAGATGCAGTATCCGCAGGCGGAGCATTGAGCGGATTTGTTTTGTTCACCGGTTTTTTCGCCGGCACTACGATTTATCTATTCCCTGTGGCTTTTTTCAGCGTGGCATCGAATTTGAAAGGTTTTAGAGTCGCCGCAATGATTGCCGCTGTCGCGATTGGAATCTGGTTTTTCGTGCAGGGTGCGAGCGGTCTCGTGCTTACAATCAATAAATCGAATCCCCAGCAGAGAAATTATTCGATTGTCGGTGTTCCCGATGCTCCGCAGGTATGGATATTTTCAGATAGTAATTGGGGCGATTCACTCGGAATTTGCTTGAAGCAAAAATCACAGGGAATTATTAGGATTATAGGTCTATCGAAAGCCGATTCCATCGCGAACATCACCGATACGCTCGCAATAGCGATATGGCAATCATCGCAAGAAATTCCGAAATCTTTGTCCGATAAAATCGGTGTGATAAAAATTTCCGAGCAACTCGATTCTGAAAAATTTGCACAAATATGCGAATTCCTATCGTCGTATTATTTCAAGCGAAGATATGGCAAAGGCTTTGTTTTCGATACAAAAATGAATGATTGATTTCAATCGAGTATATTGCCGTATATATTTTATTATCGTTTGGTTTCCCGTAAGTTTTTGAAGTATTTGTTCAGCAATGTCTTATAGGAATCTATATTATGCCGAATAACAATCGGGTGCGAGCTGAATGCTGGGTCGTCGGGGAAATCCCACACAGAGCCGCAGGCACCGAGTTCGCTATTTGCTATACAATATACGATTTTTTCCACTCTCGCGAGAATCAACGCCGCCGCACACATCGGGCAGGGTTCGAGTGTGATGTATGCGGTTGCACCATCGAGATGCCAGTCGCCGATATTTCTGCCAGCATCTCGCAGTGCGATTATTTCGGCGTGAGCGGTCGGGTCCGATTGTTGCTCCCGCAGATTGTGACCGCGCCCGATAATTTTACCATCGCGAACTATCACACAACCGACAGGTATTTCGCCCTCGTCGTAAGCTTTTTCTGCCTCGATTATCGCTTCGTTAATAAATTTTTCATCGTATAAATCCATTTGAAATGTTCCCGAATAAAAAATTTTCCTATATGATGCGTTCCATCCAAAAATCCTAAATATTTTCGATATCTCTTGCGATGGGAAATTAAACCGATTTAATTCAACTGTATGAAAAAGATATACTTGATAATACTCTTTGCAATCGGAAATATTTTTGGACAGTATTATTTCGGGCAGAATAAGATTCAGGCGTTCGATTACGACTGGCAGGTTTTTCAGACACCTCATTTCGATATATACTACTATCCTGCGGAATTAAAGATTGCTCAGATGGCGGGGAAAATCGCCGAGAATACCTGGTCGCGATACACCGCTCATTTTAATTATGCTCCGGATGAGAGAATCCCGATTGTTATATATTCCTCGCCGACGCTGTTTTCCGAAACTCACACGACACCTTTCATCATTCCAGAAGGTGTCGGAGGATTCACAGAATTTATCAAGGGCAGAGTCATAATCCCTTACGATGGTTCTGTTTCTCGGTTCGAGCATATCCTTCCGCACGAACTCGTCCATATATGGCAGATTCACTATAATGAGTATCTTCACGACGCTCACGAACTTTTCTTTATGGATTATCCTCCGCTTTGGTTTGTGGAGGGACAGGCGGAATTTCTATCTCAACCTGTCGAGCCTGTTGATGAACGCACAGAAATTATAGCTGCTATCGCGAACGATAGATTCGTTCTGCCGAAAAATTTTGGATACATAAATGGCACATTTCAGATGTATAAAGAGGGTGAGGATTTTCTGCGATTTCTGTCCGAGCGGTTCGGCAGAGATACCGATGTCAGATTGTTCGAACATATATGGGAACACGGTTGGTTCGACGATGTTTTCAAGAGGACGATTGGCATTTCTCTCGATGATGCGGGAATTCTATGGCGACAATGGATTATGCAAAAATACGGCGACTATATCTATCGAAGAACTCCTGCTGATGCCTCAGGCGAAAAGATTTCTCCCGACGGTTTTTTCTTCTGCCCTATTCGAATCGACTCTAATACGATTATCTGCAAGGGCAACCGAATGGGCTACACGGGAATCTATCGCATTCGCAAGCACAAGGCATCTCTTATCAAAAAAATCGAATTGACAGAATCCGCCGAGGCGACCAGACTATTGGGAAATAAAATAGCGAATCTCGGCGATAGCCTAATATCTTTTTCCGCAAAACATCGTGGGAAGGATAGACTATTTATATTGAATATTCGCACGGGCGAGGAGAAAAAATTCGATTTCGACAGTCTCGTGCAGATTTCATCGCCCGTGTTCGAACGAGATGGTAAGTCGGTTGTTTTCTCGGCTTCGAACCTTTCGGGTTTTTACGATATATACAGGCTAAATATTGAAAATAGCAAACTCGAAAGAATAACGAATGATATATACTACGATTACAGCCCCGCGATACTTTCAGATGGTTCTATCGTTTTTGTCAGCGACAAGTTCCAAAAATATCGTTCGAGTCTTATAAAAATCGCCCCGAATGGCAGAACTACGGTTTTCGATTTGCCATCGCGAATTTTAAGACCGCGTTCGCTTTTCGCAAAAGGGGATAAAATATTTTTCGTCGCCGACGACGATACTTTCCCCGATGCATATATGCTTGATTTCGCGAATGATTCTATATATAAGATTACCAATATCTCCGAGCCGATATATGATGTCAGTTGTTCTGATGGCGATACGATATTGGTCTCCCGCTCTTATAGCAGAGGGGTCGAGATAGAAAAAATTCCAATCGGGGCGATGATTTTCGTTGGGGAACTGAAAGAACAAAATGAGAATAATAACTGGCAAATGCCGAAATTAACGCCATCTATTGCCGGTGCTGAAAGTATTAGCAAACCTAACGCTCATCATTTGACATTCGATTTGGCGCAGGGTGAAATCGGTATGGTATCATCGCAGCAGACAGGCGGTGGTCTCGAAATCGCTCTTTCCGATATGATGGGCGATAGAAGAATCTACGCTTTTTTTCAGGAAAACGGTCAAAAGTTGTCCGATTTGCTTTCTGAGGCGAATATCGCTTTGGTTTATACATCGCAGGGTAAAAAGTGGTCTGAAAATATCGGGGCATTCCATTTCCATATACACTCATACGATAGATACGAAGGAGCATACGACGAGCGTCAAATCGGTCTGATGGGCGGTGCGAGCTACGCTATAACGCGGTTCACGAGATTCGATGGAACATCGTTTATATACTATTCGGATAGAGGGGAATGGAACACACACCGCAAGGATGGAATAATCTCTGCGAATGTTTCGCTCATACGGGATAATTCGTTGTGGGGTGTCACGGGACCAATCGATGGTATGCGTGCGAATATCACTGCTGGTGCGGGAGTTGGGGTATCGGGTGTGTTGTATCATTATTTGCTTTCGTTCGATTTGCGGAAATATATCCGATTGACAAGAACTTCCTGCTGGGCGAATAGATTGATTATCCGCCACAGCGATGGTAAAGAGCCTCAAAGATTTTATATGGGCGGAACCTTGGATTTTCGAGGCTATCCATATTTCTATTTCTTCGGGAAAAATCAAGCGCTCTTCAATTCGGAACTTCGATTTCCACTCATAGATAGATTTGTTTTAGCCACACCGCTTATCGATATCGACATTCGAGGTGTGAAAGGAGCATTGTTTTTCGATGCGGGAGATGCATGGGAAAATAATCCCGATTTTGTCGGAAGTTTTGGAGTCGGAGCGAGAATGAATCTTTCGGACTATGTGGTTTTGCGACTCGATTTCGCTCAGACGACAGATTTCCACACAGTCGACCCGCATTGGAAATGGGATGTATTTTTCGGATATGATTTCTAACAGGCTTAGCCTGTTTTCTATA
>CAYRNI010000033.1:0-1630 GCA_964425665.1 uncultured bacterium | reverse complement strand
ATGAATACATTCTCGCGGTTCAACTGTTGAACCTGGTCTCGAAGAAGCCAGTGGCGAGAACCCTCAGCTAGATAATGGAACGCCGTCATAACGATAACCTCGGTTTCAGGATTACGCTCTTTGGCTGCTTTGAACACATCCAGCCCTGTCTTATATGGCATTTTCAGGTCTGTTAGAACTAAATCGTAGTCGTTGTGCTTGATTTTTCGGATAGCCTCTCTGCCATCGCGGGCAGTATCCACAGTAAATCCATACTTAAACAGAAGTGAATTGAGAAAATCTGCTATACCTTCGCGGATAGTGGGCTCATCATCGGCGACAAGAATTTTTAGCGGAGGAAATTCGATTAGTCCAAAATCCTCGATTTCGATATCATTATCCATCGAGAGAGCAAACATCTCGAGTCCCGCGATATATTTTTCCTCCTCGATTTTATCGGGAGGATTTTGCAATGTCTCTATGTTTCTTCCTATCATAAGTGAACGCTGGGCGATTTTTTTCAATCCCTCTTGAAAATTTTTGCGGATTTTTTCATCCTCGATTTTCTCGACATCCGATAAAAGATTATACAAAATCGACATCTGAGCCATCAGGTTAGTTCTTGTATAATGCGAGAGTGTTATCGCGATTTTACTTATCGTAGAAAGTCTTCTTGCACGCTCGAGTTCCTTCGCTGGTCGGAGGTCTCGGCTGACTCCAACCGTCCCGATTTCCTGATGATGTTCGTCGTATAGTATAGATGCCGAAAGTGAAATGGGTATTTTCTCGCCGGATTTGGAGAGAACCTCTATTTCAACATCTTTAACGATACCGCCACTCTTTCGCATTTTCCGCATAACTTGTCTCGCCTTGTCGGGATTGGCATATAGTTTAA
Source organism: uncultured bacterium (assembly GCA_964425665.1). Taxonomy (GTDB): domain Bacteria; phylum UBP14; class UBA6098; order B30-G16; family B30-G16; genus JAGGZE01. The sequence continues at coordinate 756 of CAYRNI010000033.1, read as the reverse complement.
GCACTGAACGGCCACGCACTTCCGATGCACTGTATCCGAAAAGTTTTTCAGCAGCAGAATTAAAAATTCTAATCCTTCCGCGAGTATCTGTTGTTACCACTATATCGGCGGAATTTTTGATAATTCTCCGAAGATATGTTCGCTGGTTGCGAAGTTTTTGCATCAATTTGTTTCGCTCGATGAGTTCGGATGCATCTCTGGCGAAAACCTCGAGCAAAAGCAGAGTATCCGAGCGGGCGGTGGGTCTCTTGCCATCGTAGGGGTCGTCCACAGAAATCATTCCGATAATTCGCCCTGTGTGAGACCGAAGCGGCACGAATAGATAATCGTTCGGATGCCAGCCATCGAATTCCTTCTCAGATGTATCCGCGGGTATACCGCCGATTTTCTCATTTAGAGGGTCATTGTATGGAATATAATAGGACTGGCTAATGCGATATTTGGGCGTTATAATTTTCTCCCAGATTTCGGCAGGCAGAGGTTTATTTTTCTTCGCTTCTTCGAGCCTTTTGCCCGTGATACCTGCATATCCAGTATCTATTCGCTGCCATTTCCTCCCGAAAATAGTGATAATCGCTCGTCTGAATAGTTTGGCATCGACAATACCATTGGCGATGATTTCGAGCTGCTCGTGGATATTTTTGGCACGAACTATCTCCTGAGAAACCTTCATTAAGAAAAATAGTTGACGAGTCCGTAGACGAAGAAGTTCCTCACAATGTTTCAACTGTATTTTTGTATCGATATTGTCGGTCA
>CAYRNI010000032.1:16419-17956 GCA_964425665.1 uncultured bacterium | reverse complement strand
ATTTACAGTGTCGCATCCAGAGATGGCGGAAGAACATGGGGCAAACCATACAATATTTCTCAGACATATTCTCTCGGAGCGGCTGCTGGCGAATGTCTTTCGGAATTGAATACATCCCTTGCACTGAAAGTCGACGACTATCTTCATATATTCACAGTTCTCGACCTCGATGCTGGTGAGAACCTCCGAGACTGTGGCACTGCTGTCAACGACCCGATTCTTCACATCGCTATTCCTAAGGATAGCCTATTAGTTCGTGCTCCAGACGGAATTAAGGAGGCTCGTTCGCATAAGCCCGTAAAACTCGCTATTTCAGCATATCCGAATCCATTCAATTCCACCGCGAATATAGTCTGGTCATCACCTATCGACGGCAATGGAACAGTAGAAATCCTCGACCTTACAGGTAAGAAAGTGAACACATTGTATTCTGGATACATCTCGACAGGACCTCATACAGCACAATGGGATGGCACAGATAACGGTGGCAACCCTGTCCCGACTGGAACTTATATGTGCAAAATAACTATGGGCGATAATGTTTCCACCGCTAAAATTACATTGATGAAATAGTTTAATTCTGTGAATCCAGTATCTTTTGAACCCCCGGCAAAAATGTCGGGGGTTTTTTATAAAAAGGTCATATGCTATGATGAGAAATATCGACATCGGGAGATGTCTCCTACAAATTGCGTGTTTGTCTATTCGGTTTTCGACTCGAGGATGTATAAAATAATCGAACCTGCCACCGCTGCGTTCAACGATTCGATATTCTCTGCTATCGGGATGGAAATTTTTTTATCGGCAATGTCGATAATGGATTTTCGAACGCCGTTTCCCTCGTTGCCTATAACCAACAATGTTTTTCTTGTAATCGAAATTCTATCGACAGGCATACCATCGGCAGATGAGACGAGAATTTTAAATCCTGTGTTTTTAAATTTCTTTATAATTTCGACACTGTCGCGATTAACTATCTCGACAACGGGTATGTGAAAAATTGCTCCCGCCGATGCCTGAATGACTTTGGGATTGAATAATTTTGCCGTGTTTTCGCCGATGATAACTCCCGAAGAATCGAAAGCAGCAGCAGAACGAATAAGCGTGCCACAATTCCCGGGGTCCTGCACGCCATCGAGAAATAAAATCGTCCCATCTGTTGTTAAAAAACTATCTAATCTTTCGTCATCGGAGAGAGAGGGCATTTCACAAATTGCCATAATACCCTGCGGGTTTTTGTTGGTCGATATCTGCTCGAACTGGTAGCGCTTGATTTGGACAATCGGGATATGTTTTCCCCTAGCGATTTTTTGAATTTCGTTCCCATAAGGTTTTTTAAAAAGTATCGGGTCGATGAGAATTTCACTAACAGGATAAAAGGAACTATCGCTTGCCAGCAGCGCCTCCATAACGAACCTTGTTCCTTCCACTGCAAATTTCCGATACTTATGCTGATACCGTTTCTCCGTCAGTCGGCGATAGTATTGAATTTGCTTTTTGGTCAGTTTTGTAATCCCCATAGGTTTAACCTATTTTT
>CAYRNI010000032.1:0-16319 GCA_964425665.1 uncultured bacterium | reverse complement strand
TCATCGTTCTAAATGCCTTCGCTCTGTGGCTTATTTTATTTTTCTCATCCTGCGGAATTTGTGCGACCGTTCTGCCATCGAAAAGCTCGAATATCGGGTCGTAGCCGAAACCTCCCTCCCCACGAGAATAATCCGCGATTCTGCCGTTCATTATGCCTTCGGTCGTGAATGTGAAACCATCGGGAAAATATAGAACGGCGATGCAGATGAAATACGCAATTCGTTTCTCTTTCGGAACATTCTGCAATCTTTCGAGAAGTTTGCGATTATTATCTTCGTATGTGCAATTTTTACCCGCATATCTCGCAGAATAGAGACCTGGTTCATCGCCTAATATATTTACAATCAATCCCGAGTCATCGGCGATTGCTGGTAGATTGGCGATTTGCGAGTAATATTTCGCTTTCAGTAGAGCGTTCTCATAGAATGAATTTCCCGTTTCCTCGGGAGATTTTTTTGCGATATCGCCGCCGAACAAAAATTCGATTCCGATTTCATCGGGTTTAAAAATTTGCAGAATTTCGCCAAATTTATGCCTATTATTCGTTGCTATTATGATTTTTCTCATTTCCGATTATCCCTTTTCACTGCTCTTATTGCTTTGAATGGACAACTCGCGATACATTTTCCGCAGAAATTGCATTTTTCAGGGTCGATAACCGCCTTGCCGTTTTCGATAGAGATAGCATTCTCGGGACAAGCCTGAACACAAACTCCACAGCCTACACACTTTTTCACATCGACGACCGCTATGCTATCCGAAAGAGATTTTGCAGAAATCGTATCGCTGGAATCTATTTCGGTTTTCACATCCGGTTTAACCGAATTGCTGGTGGAAATAGTATCGATTGCCATCCGTGATGGTTTTCGATTTTCAACAGTATCGGCTTTTATTTTTGCGGTATCCGAAATCTGATTTTGTCCGCTTTTTGATGGCTGAATCGCATATTTTGAAATCGCATTTACAGGACACACATCGACGCACTTCCCGCAGCCGATACATTTGTCAGGGTCGATAACTGCCTTTCCATTTACTATCGTAATAGCATCGGTAGGGCATACTGCTTCGCACTGCCGACAGCCGATACATTTATTGGCATCGACCTTGAATAAAATTCGGCTTTGCGACCAGATAATCGCGAATACAAAAATTGCCAATATTAAGATTTTGATTTTCTGCATTCCTGCCATATCTCCTGTGCGATGAATGAACTCCGCACCAACGGTGCCGAAAATACTTTCTTAAAACCGAGTTTCTTCTCGCCATAATCCGAATATTCTTCGAATTCATCGGGATGGACGAACCTATCCACTGGAAGATGAGAAGGTGTCGGCTGAAGATATTGTCCGATTGTCACTACATCGACATTGTTTTCGCGCAAGATTTCGAGGAGGTTAAAAACCTCTTTTTTGCTCTCGCCGAGTCCGACCATAAATCCCGATTTCACGATGGCATCAGAATTCTGCGATACATACCTCAGCACATCGAGCGAACGCCTAAAATTCGCCTGCGGACGAGCGAGCGGATATAATCTCGGTATCGTCTCGACATTGTGATTGAAAACATTCGGACGAGCCTCCATAACGATGTCGAGCGATTTTTTGTCGCCGAGAAAATCGGGGGTCAAAACCTCGATGCCTGTATTCGGCATAATTCTGCGGATTTCTAAAATAGTTCTTGCAAAATGTTTTGCCCCGCCATCGGGCAAATCATCTCTGGTTACCGATGTTATAACGGCATATTTCAAATTCAGTTTCTCGACCGCTTCTGCGACTCTTCGAGGTTCGTCGCTATCGAGTGGTTTGCATTTGCCGTGAGCAATCGCACAGAATCTGCAATTCCGAGTGCAGATATCTCCCATTATCAAAAATGTCGCCTGACCACTCGAAAAACACCTGTTACGATTGGGACATTTCGCCTCGGTGCAAACAGTGTGAAGTTTCAATTCACCGAGAATTTTCCTAACATTCCCTAAATCGACGGTGGCGGAAAATTTCCGCTTGAACCAATCGGGTTTGTGCTTTATATCCATATCTGTATTTTCTAAAATCTAACTTATTTAAGTTAAAAAAAACTTTTATGATTTCAACTAAATATTAAATTGGAAAAAACAAAGGAGAATTAAATGGAAAATGAAATTCCCGAAATGTTCAGTTATGATGATATTTTGCTCGTTCCTCAATATTCCGAGGTTATTCCAAGCGATGTCGATGTTTCCTCTAAGTTGACGGAGCGAATAGAACTCAATATTCCGATTATCTCGTCGGCGATGGATACTGTAACAGAGCATAAAATGGCTATCGCACTGGCGCAGGCTGGAGGACTCGGTATAATTCATCGCAATATGTCGATCGAATATCAAGCGGAGGAGATAAGAAAGGTCAAGCGTTTCGAGGCGGGGATGATTTCGGAGCCTTTGACAATTTCTCCCGATGCGTTAGTCGGCGATGCAATTTCGATAATGAAAAGATACTCGATTTCGGGTCTACCTGTGGTAGATAACGGCAAATTAGTTGGGATATTGACTCACCGAGACCTTCGTTTCGAGAACGATATGTCGCGAAAAGTATCCGAACTGATGACAAAAAATCCCATAACGATAAAGAATAACTATGATTTTGACGATGCAAAAAAATTACTTCACAAACACCGAATAGAGAAACTTCCCGTCGTAGATGATGCAGGCAATCTTGTCGGATTGATTACGGTGAAAGACATTCAGAAATCGAGCGAGCATCCCGATTCGGTCAAGGATGAACTCGGCAGATTGCTCGTAGGAGCGGCTGTCGGAGTGGGGGAGGATATGCCCGCTCGTGCCGATGCACTCGTCGCCGCAGGTGCAGATGTTTTAGTTATCGATACCGCTCACGGCGACTCGAAAAATGTCGTCGAGGCTACGAAGTATCTCAAAAAGAATTTTCCCGATGTGGACATAATCCCTGGCAATGTCGCCACACCAGATGGGACAAAGCGTCTTATCGATGCTGGTGCGGATGCTGTCAAAGTCGGGGTCGGTCCTGGTTCGATTTGCACGACGAGAGTTATCACGGGTTCTGGGATGCCTCAGGCATCGGCGGTGATACAATGTGCTCGAGAGGCTCGAAAATACGGCAGACAAATAATCGCCGATGGTGGAATCAGATATTCTGGCGATATAGCTAAGGCAATCGGACTGGGAGCATCGACGGTTATGCTCGGTAATTTATTAGCAGGCACGGATGAAGCCCCCGGCGAAACAGTTCTTTTCGAGGGGAGGAGGTTCAAGGTATATCGTGGTATGGGTTCGCTCGGTGCAATGAAAAAAGGTGCGAGAGACAGGTATCATCAGGAAAATGTGCTCGACCCTACGAAGCTCGTCCCCGAGGGTATCGAAGGCAGAGTGCCATATAAAGGTCCTGTCCACGAAGTAATTTTCCAACTTGTCGGTGGGTTGCGTGCTGGAATGGGAATGAGCGGAGCAAAGAATATCGAGGAGTTTCAGAAAAAGGCAAAATTTGTCCGAATAACATTCGCAGGGATAAAGGAATCGCACCCGCACAGCTTGATTATCACAAAGGAAGCGCCGAACTATAAGTTGACCTGATTCGAGCGTCGTTTATGTGAAATCTCTCGTGAAGAATACTCAAAGAAATTACATTTTTTATTAAAGTATATTTTTTGGGCAAGGTATCGCTTTTGACTCGAAAGTTTCTCTCAGAATGGTGTGTCATAATAACGACAAATTAAGATTTTTCGCATACGGCTCGAAATGACAAAATTCTCTATTCTGCAGGATTCATAAATCAAATACGAGTGGAAATATTTAGAACCATTCCTGTTTTATGAAAAATATTACGCCGATTGCGGTTAGAACTAACGAAAAAATAGTTAATATGATAAAAGCATTTGGAGAATCCTGAAGGGGGAGTTTTATGTTCATACCGTAAATACTCGCTATCAAGGTCGGAAGCATCAAAATTATCGTGATGGATGTCAAGATTTTCATCACCACATTCAAATTGTTCGAAATAATCGATGCGAATGCATCCATCATCCCGCTGAGTATGTTGCTGTAAATATCGGTCATTTCGATTGCCTGCTTGTTTTCGATTATAATATCTTCCAAAAGATCTTTATCATTTCGGTCGAATTCGAGAAATTTAAGCATTTGAAGTCTTTCCATCATAAGTTTATTGGATTTCAAGGAGGTGGTAAAATAGACTAGACTTTTCTCTATGGACAATAACTTTATCAACTCCTTGTTCTTCATCGCCTTTTGTAATTCCTTCTCAGCACGGTTTGTTCGTCTGTTAATATCTTTCAGATATTCCAGATATAATAAAATCGTTTTCATAAATATTTGCAAAATGAGGTTAGTTTTGTTCCCTGTGGAAAAATTTTTTACTTTTCCTCTAACAAACGATGAAATTATGTTTATCTCAACAGAACAAACTGTAATGATAATATCGCGATACGGATTGAGGATAATTCCTATAGGCAGAGAGGTATAAGGAACATCCTCGTTTTCCTTCTCGAATCGTGGTGCTTTTAGTATAATTAACTTCCAGCCATTTTCTTCTTCTATTCGTGCGCGTTCATCGATATCCAAAGGATAGGTCAGAAAATCCAGCGGAATTTCTAAATCCTTAGATAAATATACCAACTCGTGAGAATTGGGTGCGGTAATATTTATCCAGCAACCATCCTCGATTTTGGATATTTCACGAAGATTACTGTCGATTGTTTTTAATATTTTAATCATATTTCGCTATTGAGAACCGGGCGATTTAATCCAAAGAAATTACGATGCAATAAAAACTGTCCGACTACAATTGCTGCAGTTTCTGTGAAACAAATCCCTTAGCGATTTCCAATTTCGTGCCATCGCCGACTTTGATAACGACTTTTTCATCATCAACACCGACCACAGTCCCGATAATTCCTCCGACGGTAAGAATACGGTCTCCTTTCTGAAGAGAGTTCAGCATTTCTTGATGCTGTTTCTGCTTTTTGTTCTGAGGCATTATGATGAAAAAGTAAAATATTACAACGAGCAGTATCAATGGCAAAAAGCCGATAATCGGATTTCCCTGCTGTTGCTGACCGCTTTGTTGTGCCATCGCTAAAAAATTCCCCATAATTTCTCCTTTGTCGAATTTTAAAATGTTTATCGAGCGATTTAACCTCATCGCTCTTTTTAACACTATCTAACCAAAATTGCTCGCTGCTGAATTTTTCGGTCCCCTACTCGAACCGTGAACATATACAAACCCGATGGACAAATCCTGCCATCTAAATCGGTGCCGTCCCATCTAAGTGTATGATTCCCCGCTTTAAGCATAAGGTCATCGGTGAAAACCAGCTTCCCTGAAATATCTCGCACAGCGATTTTAACATTCTCTTCGTTCGGAAGTGTAATGTTCATTGCACAGACGCTATTGAATGGATTTGGATAGATATCCCCAAATGATAACTTCTGTGGAGTAGCAACATAAGGCGGAGCTGGAGGCATTCCATAGACATCGGGTTTGGCGTATAGTGCCATCATTTCGCTTGCGCCGGGAAAATAGAATGTGCAATTGTCGCTGACCGCTACCCAATATGCCTGTCCGACCTCGGCATCGGTGGGAAGAATATATGTCTGATACTCGTTTGAAAAACCGAAAAACGAATTCGCATAGAAATTATCGGGTGTGAACGATGCCTCATCGAAGGATATACTTCCACCTTCTCGCCAAGGAACTCCGATTAGATTCCACATCCGATTCAAATTCGATATCACCGTGTCGACTTCTACACCAGAAACATCGAACGATGTCGGCGAATCGAACAGGACGAAATAACCTTGTCCGGGCTCGATTACTGTCGGGGTGAAGAATGTATCCCCAATGGCATCGAATCCATATACAGCACTGTTCCCAGGAAATACGGCATCGACCGAACTATCCTCCGGCTGAACAGGTATGGATAGAAGATTCCAGCCAGCACCGAGGTCGTAGTGCATCGTAACATATGGATTGTGAACTTCAAAATACCCGAACAATAATCTCCTTATGAATTCTTGAACGGTATTGAAACCTACACCATCTACCATAGCGAACGGTGTGCAGGCGAGAAATGCAGTTTTGAAACCTGCATCCTCATAGACGACACCGACAGCACCACCTACACCACCTATATTGAGATTCATCATAGTATCGCCAGTGAATGACATCAAATAATCGGGAAATACCTGCCAGTTACTATATGGATTTGTAACGCCGAATGTCTGTCCATCGGCAAAATTATATCCCGTAAATGTCCCCGATGTGTCTCCGCTAATGGTCCAAGCATCCTGCGTAATGTGAGATACACCGAGATAATCGTATATGAAATCGCCAGCCGAGAATGTAGTCGCAGTGGCTCCGTAGATGTCGTAGATGAAATCCTGAGAGAACAATGCGAATTGTCCGCCACCATCTAAATATGTTTCGATATTTGCCTGCTCGGAGTCGCTCAATGTCCATCCGCCAGTGTATCCAACACCGCAGTTCCAGATGACTGCTTGGTAATCCGCAAGGTCTTCACCGGATACGAAATATCCGGGGGGAAGTTCCACTACATTGAATGGAACATCGAGGTCCAAAAGTATCTGAGCCAATTTGATTCCCTCGTCATCGGGATATGTGCCATCGCTGAGAGTTATGTAGTTGCTACCATCGTCATCTACGAGAAGCACCCAAGCGGTATCGTTCCAAGCGAGTGGAAGAGCAACCGCTGTATCCGATGGGTCGGAATTGCCGTGGTCATACGATGCGATGACATAATAGTAGTTCAAAACCCCATTTTCGGCATCTTCATCGAGGAAATAAAGAGAATCCAGAGTCGCGCAGGTGCCGATGTAGTCGAATGGTCCGCTGGCAGATGTCGAATGATAAATCCAGTATTCTGTCAAACCTTCAGACTCGAATGGTGCAAGTAAATCCCCCGATGATTCCAGTGCAAACGCTCTCGACTCTGGTGCAATCTCTGGTGCGGTGAACATCGAATAAGGTGAAATCGTTCCATTTCGCACTTTGCTGACAGGAATATATTCTCTGTTCGCAATCGATGTCGGTGAAAGTCTCATCGTGCCTTCGAAATAATCGACTTCGATATACTCGAATTCCTCGCCCCAGTCGAGCCATGCACTGGACGAATTCGAATAGTATCTGCTCACAGCGGGGTCGTAAGTAGCCTCGGGACTCGATGCCGTAACCGATGGATGATTCGATAGCAATCTAATGCCTAAATGGATAGATTGCCCAGGCCATATGACCAACGGTTCACTGGAAAAATCGATAGTCGTCCATTTGACATAACCCATCGAATCTGGTGTCGGCGAAATTACCATCGAATCTATCAAATCGTCGGTTATGTCGGGGTAGCCAGTCCCATCATCCGACCAGATATGAACCGAGACATCGGGATATGAACTCGTGCTGTAAAATATAATCCCAGCGGCTGTCAATGTGCAAGGGAACCAGACATCGAAACGGGTATCGAAAATATCGCCAGCGGAGAGACTATCCATATATCGAATCGTATCGACAGTCGGGTCGAAATAGTATATTTTCTCGCTAGTTCCAGGTGAGCCGAGAGGTGCATCCCATGTCAGCAAAACCGAACTGTCCATATAACTATACGCCAAAAGATTTCTCGGCGGGTTCAATGGCGTGTTAATCGGTATCAGGGAAAAATTCTGCGTCAAATCTGATGTAAGTCCGACGGATACATCCTGCGGAACATATCCCGGATGCCACGCCTCGACAGTATATACTCCCGATGGCAGTTCGAAAGAATAATTCCCGTCGCTATCGGTGGTGTCGACATCGCCTGTTTCTATAATCTTGACCACACTTCCCGAAAGGTCCGATGGCGGGGGAGAACCGCCGCTGCCACCAGAAAGTATAACTTGTCCGGAGAGTGTATATGTTTCGCTCGTGTCGATATACCTGACGACAGCTTGGATATAAAATTTATAACTTGCACCGAACCAGGTATCGGAGCTATCATCGTAAAAATACGAGAAGTCATCGTCGGCATTATCCATAGCCAGCCGAGCGGTAGTATCATATACTACAAAGGATGCGGCGAAACCACCTGTGAAGAATAAATCGAAACCTGACATATCGACCTCTGTCCAGCCATCCGAGCCCGGATTGTATATCGTCGGGAAAGCATCGATAATGGGGTTGGCAATTCTGCTACCCGTCCAGCGATACATACCGACACCGAAAACTCCTGTGCTAACAGAATCTGGCACGACAAGATAGCGAAGAGCCATAAGTTGGCAAGGTGCCGTGGGTTCGAAAACAACCCCGCACTCCATTCCCCAGTGAAGTCCCGCGGTGACATAATCTGCGAGACCATCATCGTGGTGAAGTGTATCGTATTCGCCGCCAGTTCCTGCACCTGGAACAGCCATATCCTCGTTCGAATAACCGCTTTCACCTGCATCGCTGTAATTTGCCGTGACTACATAGTAATAACTCGTGCCGTCGGTGACGGACATATCCGTATAAGATTCTGTGGTAGATGTCCCAATGGAGCTATATGGTCCACCAGAGGTATTGGAACGATAAACCGTATAACCCGTAACCGTAATCCCCGTGGATGGCGATGTGACAATCGCTCTCAGCAAATAATCTCCCATACCGATGAATAGATTGTCGGCATCATCGTGAAAAACATTGGGATTTCCCGCCGATGTGTCGGCATCGACAGCACAGGCGGGAGTATCCGCATATCTTTCGTATTTAATCCAGAAATCGCCAGCGGGGAGAGGAATTCCTCCACCTGGAACATCGACTGTTGTCCAATCGTAACTCGTAACGGACGCTGTGAATGGAGAACCCGGATAATCGTCACCGGGAACCCCACCATTATCGGGTGCTATGTGGATAGTAACAGTTCCCGAGCCGATAAAATACCCCTTGACCTGCATCAATGTGCAATCGCTGGCTGCATTGAACTTAGCGGCTTCCCAATCTGTATGTCCATATCCATAACCTGTTAGGTCCCAAGGAATATACCCCGCCGCTGTGCCATCGTCATTGGAAAGTTCTGTTGTTCCACCGACGCCTCCTCCGATGGGAGGGTCCCAAGTCAGTGGCACCTGTCCCGAGTGTCCGCTTTCTGCCACGAGATTTCTCGGAGGGTCATAAGAGGGACCGACTTCCTCGAAATCCGCGTGATATGTATAGTTTGCCGCGCCTCCGCTTGTGGATACATTGCCGATTACCAGAATTAAATTGGAATGCCCCGTATATTCGCTTTCCTCGAGCGTAATAGAACCATAGCCGTAGCTGTTTAGGGGTATTCTGCGGGCATCATAAGTGGTGCTTCCCGGGATAACGAGTTGAACTACCCAATTTGCTCCATCGTCGCCATCGAATGTGACGGAAAATGGTCCGGATGCTCCGCCGGGGATATTGAAAACGATGTAGTTACTTGCCAGTGCCTCCGGAGCGTGCGAACTCGAACCATTGGCGGGATATGTGCTGTGAGTTCTCTCGATGCTTATTGTAGGATAGGTTGCACCCTCGGGATAAAGCCCAGCGAGATTTCTGCTACCTGTAAAATAGTTCCATACCCAAAACTCTGCGAATGCGTTAGTTCGGCTCGTGCCAAAACCCGACATCACATTCTGAATCGATGTCAATGTGGTCGAATACCTATTATCCTCCCAGATTTCTCTCATAGCGGAATCGCCATATTCCTCCGATATGTATTGAGCAAAAATATAGGAGGAATAGCAGTGCATCCCATAGGTTGGGTCCGATGGCTCGCGAGTAATCGAAACATAGGGGTAGTTAAAGAAATCGGGAAGATAGTAATGTTCATCGTCATTGTCGGGATATTTTTCGTCCTCTATCCAGACGGAGGAGACCTCCATAAACCATCCTGGTTGATTATAACTGTATGCCATCTGGCAGGCGTGGAAAAATTCGTGAACGGATGTAACCTCGATTGTGCCGATTTCAGGCGGATATGAAGTATAATTATTTCTCATAACTATAAAACTCGTTGCATCATCCCAGGGATATGACCCAGCAACCTCCGGTTGAGTGTATCCGAGAACTCCACCCGTTAATGTTTTTATGTAGACATCGTATTTGCTGTTTCCACCTGCCGAGCCATCGGAAGGCGGAGATAAATATCCTCTCGTCGTAATCAAAAAGGTGTATGCGGCTTCGAATCTATCCGCCATATTATGAACATAGGTTTCGTTAGCGACAGCATCGCTACCTGTCAAAGTATAGTGCATTCTGAAATGTGCGGTATCGTATGTATTAGGCAGACCTGTGGGTCTTGTTAGCAGTGCGCGAAGATGACTTTGTGTCTGCGGGGACAATTCATCGAGATGTTGATAGATATCTACAAGGATGGGCGTCCCAGAACGAGGAGATGCAAGATTTTTAAACCTTTCCGGTAAAAGTTTCTGGTCGACAACCACATAGGCTTTGTATATCATCGCCTCGTCTAATGTAATTTTTCCTGCTCGATATTCCGCCTCGATAGCACCGATTTTCGTCGCGGGCGCCGCAAAAACACCACCAAGAACTGCTAAGATGAACATAACGAACAAAAACTTACGCATAATACCCTCCTGCAGAATTTTAGTAAAAATAATTATTAAACACTTTTTTGCAAGATTAAATTTCGATTTTGTGTTTTAAAATTAGCATAAGTTTAGTGTTTTTTAATGTGTGAGATTTGAAAATTTTCCATCTCCAGAACCATTTGGAAAATTCCGGTGTTCTATCACGAAATAATTTGACAATCCTATCTTAAATGATTATTTTTTCAAAGCAAAAAGTAATTATAGGAGGTGTTATTATGCAGAGATGGTTTGTATTGTTTTTGATTTTGTTCTTAGTTTTTCTTGCATCGGGTTTTTCTGGAGGTGGAGGTTTGAAGCCTGTGGATGATGCGGGCAAAAATCGACTCGATGCGATGAAGGCGTTGATGGAACTTCGCGGTCGTGACCCGGAATTAGAAATTCGTTTCGATGAAAATACAGGTTGTGTAGCGACGATAAATGGGAATTTAACAGACCCTTCTCAGGAAGACCCTCTCGAAATAGCATATAATTTTATGGATAGATATTCTTCTCTGCTGAATGTTAAGAATCCTCGACAGGAATTTGTTCTGGCAAAGAATACTTCTGATGAGTTTGGTTTTACTCACATTAAATTTAATCAGGTGTGGCAGGGGATTCCCGTATGGGGTGCGCAAATAGGCATTCATCTCAAATCGAATGGTGTGATATATTATGTGAACGGCAGTTATTATCCGAGTCCTGAAATTTCTGTCCAACCGAAAATCTCGGAACAGGAGGGTATTCATTCAGCAGAGCAGCATTACATCGACAATGGTGGAAGTCCTGTGAAAAATGCGAAAAGTGACCTTATGATTTATACTTCTGATGGCAAGGATTTCAAACTTGTCTGGCATATTGTAATAACAGGTGAGAAATTAACAGATGGTTGGGAATATTTTGTCGATGCGAATTCTGGCGAAATAATTTATCGTCTCCCGACAATACGGTATGATGGTCCTATTGATGGGAGCGGAACGGATTCGCATGGAACAACAAGGAATCTACATTTATATCAAAGTGAGGGGACATATTATCTTGTCGATGCCACGAAAGCGATGTATTCGCCCCCTTTTACCGAGCTGAACGGTGTGATTGCAACGAATGATTTTGGACACACCGAAGGAACTTTTTCTCTGGCGACATCGCCATCCACGACAGTTTCAGACCCCGCCTATGTCGATTTGAGCTATGCTTATAGCGAAATATATGATTTCTATTATGACCTCGTCGGTCGAAACAGCTGGGACAATGAGGGGATGACGATTAGAACGGGTTGTCATTTCGGCAGCAATTATAATAATGCGTTCTGGGCTGGCGGAGATAACAATATTTTCTGCTTCGGCGACGGCGATGGGACACATTTCGGTGTTATTTCTGGTGCTTTTGATGTGTGCTGTCACGAGTTTCAACATGCTGTTACGGAAGCTTCTGCGGGATTGATTTATCACAATCAGCAGGGAGCATTGAACGAGGCGTATTCCGATATTGCCGCATCCGTGTTCGACCCAGATTGGATGATTGGAGAAGATATTTACACGCCTTCCACTCCGGGCGATGCATTGAGATATATGGACGACCCTCACCGTGCAGATCTGCCGGCTACTATGGCTGAGTTCGTATATCTTCCCGACAACGCTGAAGGCGATTGGGGCGGTGTCCACATAAATATGTCGATACCTTGTCTCGCATTTGTGAAGATGGTCGATGATGAACCACACCTGTCACGGGAGGATGCGTATCGTATATGGTATCGTTCTCTGACAACATACTTGACGAATAGTTCTGATTTTATGGATGGTAGAGATGGTGTTTTGCGCGCCGCAGAAGATATATATGGGACTTCTCCCGATTGGGATGATATCGAGTGTGGAATTAAAGATGCTTTTGCTTATGTGCAGCTCGGAGAGGGTTGCGGAGGGCACGGTAGCGATAGTGTCTGGACTGGGGATTTCATTTATTATTGGAATGATGATGCAGAAGCATATTATTATTTAAATATGCCCGAATTAGACCCATCCTTTGAGGCATACGGATATGGCGTTAGATTTACAATTCCATCGGGTGGCTATAATGTGTCGGCGGTATTTTTTTTCATATATGATGTTTGGACTTTATACGATATGTATGTTGGAATTTACGATACTTCTTTGACAGCAGTGGCGAATACGACAATTCCAAATGATGATATATGGTATGCTGTTTACGGCGATACGATGTCATATCCACTCCTGGGAATTAATTGGAATTCTGAATATTCCGGTGATTTCTATGTTTTCACCTGGCTAATTGGCGACCCTATATATGATGATTATGTTTCTTTTGTTGTCGACGATGGAACAGGTTCGTCAGAAGAACGAAATTATTATCTGGATTATGAAGGATATTTCTACCCCCTTTCTGAATTATACGGCGGTGAAGAATATAACATAGTTGCATTTGCTTGCGTTACACATAGAGAGTCCGGAGTTGAAGAATCTGCTTATTTATTGCCGAGTGGAGAATTATTAGACCTTTCCGCGTATCCATCACCGTTTAACAGCACAATTCGATTATCGTATTCGATTCCTGGTGATGGCGAAATTTCGATAAAAGATTTGTCGGGCAGAACTGTGAAAAGTTTTTCCTCCCTCTCCGGTGATGGCGTTATCGAATGGGATGCTTCCGACGAGAACTTGCCATCCGGGATTTATTTCGCATCCGCAGTCAGCGATATTGTCCCTGTTGTTGCTACACGAAAGATTATCTTTCTTAAATAAAATTGAATAAATGGGAATGAATTCGGACTTTTTAATAAAGATAAGTAAATTTTATAATCGATAATGTTCCAATGAGAATTATATGAGCAAATTTCGCCGTTGCTCGCTTGTTCGATTGGATAGGAGTTTAGTTTATCATCGATGGGAATTCATTACAGGAGGTATTCCTCAACTTTTTGTAGAGTTATCCGCATAAATTGCTCCGCCTATTTTTGTGCTTCGAACGAATAAAATGTATTTGCACGACAAAAAGAATAGAATATATTTTTTTGTTAGATATATTTTATAAATTGTAAGAATTAACTAACTACCCACAGAGTAAATAAAAATAAATTGGAGGCAAACTATGAAGAAGGTTCTGGGCATCGTGATGTTATTGAGTGTTCTCGCATTCGGATTTAACGAGGAATTGCAGGAGTTTGCTCTTTTAGGCAAAGGTGCTGGTGCATCGGGGAATTATGGAACATTCGCATTGTGGGGTAATCCTGCTGGAATATCCAAAGGTGTCAGAATGTCTGCGGTCGCAGGCTGGCAAAATGACTGGGGAGTTTCCGAATATTCCCAATATGTGCTCGGTGGATTATTCGCGAATAAAATTGCTAATATCGGATTATCATTTAACTATTTCGGCGATGCAGATGTGTATTCTGAACTCGTCGCCGGTGCGACTATCGCGCGAAAACTACCGAGAATCTACGGAATCGACCCGGCGCTCGGTGCGAGAGTCAGATATTCGAGTGTTAGTTGCCCCGAGCCTTATGGCAATGCCTCGACCGCTTTGCTCGATGCGGGGCTGTCTCTATTCTTTTCGAGTCGAGCATCTTTCGGTATCTACGGCGAAAACCTTTTGAAAACACAACTCGTCGGTTTCGATATAAATTCGATGTTCGGCATCGGTTTCCGATATGACGCTGCGAGTTGGGCGACTGTGTATGCCGATTTACAAGTGCCCGATAATGCCCCCGGCGAACTCTATCTCGCTCAACAGGTGGCATTGACGAAATGGCTTAAAGTAAGTCTCGGTATCGGTGGCAGGCCGACGAAATTTTATCTCGGTGCGGATTTCTTATGGCGAGATTTAGGTATCGGATGGGGTGGAACTATTCATCCCGAACTCGGTATGTCGAACGGTGCTAAAATATCGTGGGAGAAACGATGATATTTTTCCAAGACCTCGAGCATTTAGTCGATGAAATTTTTTCCGAACTTCGCTCGTCGGAGTTCGAGCGCACGAAAGCGATAACAGATATCGAAAGTCTCCCGAGATATGGGCAATCGTTGCTGCGCGAATATCTCGAATCATCTATATGCCGAACTAAGGATGATTTTTACGAGATTGTCGATAATGTAAAGCGGTTCTGCAATATTCGGAACTGAGAGAAATCGCTACGAGTTATTTTTTCGAATGCTTCGTTTTTGCTTTGCCATATACCTTATCGATTAATCCATAATCGAGTGCTTCATCTGGGGACATAAAGAAATTTCTGTCGGTGTCCTTCTCGATTTTTTCGATTGGCTGTCCTGTGTGATGTGCGAGAATTTCATTCAGGATGCGTTTTATCTTTTGCAACTCTCGGGTGTGAATTTCGATATCTGTAACCTGCCCGACAGTTCCGCCCCAAGGTTGATGAATCATAATCCTCGCGTTTGGAAGAGCGGTTCGTTTGCCCTTAGTTCCACCGGCGAGCAAGACCGCCGCCATCGATGCCGCCTGCCCGATAACTGTCGTCGCAATCGGAGCTTTTAGAAACTGCATAGTATCGTATATCGCGAGCCCCGATGTCACGATTCCTCCCGGCGAGTTTATGTAGAGATTTATCGACTTTGTCGGGTCCTCGGCTTCGAGGAAAAGCAGTTGAGCGACAACCGTGTTCGCGACATTATCGTCGATTGCACTGCCGATGAATATTATCCTGTCTTTGAGAAGACGGGAGAATATATCGAATGCTCTTTCCCCACGCGCAGTTTGCTCGATTACTATCGGTATTAATTGGTCATTGGGTTCTTTTATATTATCGTCCATTGTGCCTCCTGTTCGATTTTAATATAACAATAAAAATTTTCGTTATTTTGGCAAATTATTTCGATATTTTTTGTATTTTTGAAAAGAAATTAGGAGTTTTTGTCATCACAATAATTTTGGTGCTTTCTCGCTTTCTCGGACTTCTCGCTTTGCCTTTTTGAGCGTTGCGCTGGTATCTGGAAGCTCGGGGCGAATGCCATTGAAATAATCCTCGATTGTCAAAATCTGCATAACGGGGTATTTCCGCTCGCTGCCGGGCATTTGCCACTTGCCGAGTGATGCCGCATAAGATAGCATCCCTTTCGATGGCGGTTTGAGTGCGATAAATACTCCAAGCGGTGCACCTTCCGCATCCATCGTCGCCTTTAATCTTTGAACGCTTTCCAATGTGTAGTGTCCGCCTTTGACCTGTATGATGATGCGATGAAATTTCCCGTCGAAATCCATAAAGTATAGCAAACCATCGACGCCGCGGTCGCCTCCGCCTTTGCTTTTGTATGGTTGTCCGCCGAGAAGCGATACCGCCCACGCCTCGAACTGAAATTTGCTCTGCTCTGCGAGTGCCTTAGCCGCCTCGACAGATTCAGGCTCGCCGACGACCTGAAATTTCACATCGGGGAAATGGTCGCGCAAACGCTTTTTGATGAGAGAGATTGCAAGATGGGTTATATCGATTCCAATCCATTTCCTTCCGAGTTTTTCTGCGGCGACAACAGCGGTCCCGCATCCGCAGAACGGGTCTAAAACTATATCTCCTTCGTTCGACGATGCCTTTATTATCCGCTCCAAAAGAGCAAGGGGCTTTTGAGTGGGATAACCAAGTTTTTCTTTGCTATGTGCTGAAACCGGCTGGATATCATCCCAGATAGCCTGCGCAGGTGCGCCGGGCATCTCATCGAGAAAATGCTTGAACCTTGGCACACCATTTTTGCTGAA
>CAYRNI010000031.1:0-17964 GCA_964425665.1 uncultured bacterium | reverse complement strand
AAAAAAGTTTCAATATTTCGTTCGATTCATTCTCCGAATGTTGATTATGAATGGAAAAATCGAGTATTCTTATATTTTGCAAGATATTGTCATAATCAGTGCAATATTATCCGATATGATATAACCAGAATTTCTCCATCAATTCTTTTATTTTCGCTTGTTCCTGTGGGGTTATGTTCGCCTTATCGTATTTTGGGAATGGATTTCCCAGAAGATATTGTAAAGTTTTGAATATATTTTTACTAATCGGTATTGAATCGTCTGGCTTTTGACATTTACCGCAGACGATACCTCCCGCCGATGGTGAGAATGCTAAATTTCTTTCGCTCAATTGTCCCTGACAAATTGCGCATCTATCGATTGCCGGTGAAAACCCTGCAAATGTTAAAATTTTCAATAAAAATCCTGCCCAAATCGTATCGTCGGGGACCTTTTTTGACCTCTGCCAATTTCTAAATAATGCCAAAGTTATATCGAAAATTTCTGGATATGCT
This sequence comes from uncultured bacterium, assembly GCA_964425665.1. Lineage (GTDB taxonomy): Bacteria > UBP14 > UBA6098 > B30-G16 > B30-G16 > JAGGZE01. Next base: position 17,470 of record CAYRNI010000031.1, on the reverse strand, counting down.
TGCCCTTGCTTAATCAAAGATGTTGCTCTTTTTAGGAATTTCGCACCGACAAGTTGAGTTTCGTAATCCATACGAGCAGCAGGAAAATCCTCGATTATCGAAACTGTCGAGGCGGTTTGCACCTGCCGGGTTTCTTTCTCGTAATAGATAAATTCGAGCAACGCATATGGGAGCAGATATTTTGATGTCGAATCGCCCTTATGGGAACTCAATGCACCTTTGAATAAAAGAGAAACTATAGTCCCATCTTCGCAGAATGCACGGACGATAAGGCTCGTGGCTCGAATTCTCGTTTTCGAGATTATTAAGCCCTGTTTTTTAAAAATTTTCATTGATTAATTTAAATAATTTGCTTAATTTTATTAAAGTATGTTTCTTAACAATAATTTATAATAGGAGGAAACGATGCACAAGAAATTGTTTATTCCCGGACCCACAGAGGTCAGAGACGATGTTCTCGCAAAGCTTTCAACTCCGCAAATAGGACATCGCTCTAAGGAATTTCAGCAACTTTACACCTCGATTGTTGAAAAATTAAAAAAAGCTCTCTACACGGAAAAGACGATTATACTTTCCACCAGTTCTGGCACAGGTTTGATGGAGATGGCGACGAGAAACTTTATCGGCAAGAAAGCACTTTCTACGATTTGCGGTGCATTTTCGGACAGATGGGCAAAAATCGCCAAATCCAATGGTAAGGATATAGATGCAATCGAGGTCGAATGGGGGAAACATATACCGACGGATGAAATCGATAAGGCATTGTCCACAGGCAAATACGATTGTCTTCTCTACACTGTGAACGAAACCTCCACCGGCGTTAGAAATCCCATCGAGGAACTGTCCGAAGTTATGAAAAAATACCCCGATGTCGTCTGGTGTGTGGATGCAGTCAGTTCGATGGGCGGCGATTTATATAAAGTGGATGAACTCGGTGTAGATTTTATTTTAGCGAGTGCACAAAAAGCTTGGGCATTACCATCGGGATTGGCAATAGGTGTTGTCAGCGAAAAAGCAATCGAGCGGGCTAAACAAGTTCCAAATCGGGGATACTATTTCGATTTGATGACATTCCTAAAATATAATGACCGCAACCAAACACCGACCACACCTGCTATCCCGCATCTTTTCGCGCTCGATTATCAATTGGGGAAAATCTTGGACGAGGGAATGGAAAATCGATATAAGCGTCATCTCGAAATGGCTGAATATGTTAGAACTTGGGCGAAACAATATTTCGATTTATTCCCCGAGCCGGATTACGAATCTGTGACTTTAACTGCTGTTGCGAACACTCGTGGCATCAGTGTGGCGCAGTTAAATGATGAACTCGGCAAACGAGGGAAAACTATTTCTAATGGATATGGCAATTTGAAAGAGAAAACATTTAGAATCGCTCATATGGGTGATTTGACACTCGTTGAGATAAAGGAATTGTTAAACGATATAAAGGAGATATTAAGCTTATGACAAAGGCGATGGGAGTGAAATCTAATGTAGAAACGCCGAGAGATGATGTTCGAGAGGCAATTTTCGAATCAGCCATCGAACTTTTCGCTCGAAGGGGTTATTATGCCACCACGATAAGAGATATCGTGGAAAAGGCGGGAGTAACGCAACCGATGGTATATTACTATTTCGGCTCGAAGGAACAACTTTTCATAAGTTGTGTCAAAGAGCTTTTCACAGAGATTGTGAATATTTATGAAAGTGTCGACCCGAATATGAATATAGCTGATTATCTCAAGGCGTTTCTCGATGTCGGGAATAATATCTATAACACTTCTCCTGAGAGCATCTTGTTTATGGTCAACTATATTCATTTACCTGAGGAATACCCCAAATTGGCGAAAGTGGAAAGTCTCGCTTGGAAACCTATTCAATTGCTTGTCGATTTTATCACTGATGCTAAAAACGATGGCATAGTCCGAAAGGATGTCGACCCGATTACCACTGCTATTATGATATTCGGTGCCTCAACTTTCGGAAAGACATTACATTTCATCAACAAAAATGTTGTTGATTTCGGTTTCGATGAAGAACCCGAATATGTGAGCACTCAAATTCGGAAAATCATTTTGGGTGGAATTTTGAATAATTGATTTTGTTGCCTCTCGTCGTTGGAAAAGTCATTTGTTCTTTGTTTATTTATTTTAAATAATTTTGGTATTATGCTGTTCGTTGGATTGCATTAAAATTAGCGACAAACATTTGCAGGAGGTCAAAATGGCTAAAATTTTAGTGTGTGATAAGATTGCTCCCGAGGCTATCGAAGGTATAAAGATGCTCGGTCACGAAGTTCTATATAAGACTGGAATGTCCGAGGACGAGCTCATAGAGACTGTTCCGCAATTCGATGCGATGATTGTGCGAAGTGCTACCAAAGTCACCGAAAAAGTAATAGATGCTGCAAAAAATTTAAAGGTTATCATCCGTGGTGGAGTTGGTATCGATAACATCAAGCACGAATATGCGAAAACGAAAGGTATTCAGACGAGAAATACCCCTGCGGCATCCTCGCCATCTGTGGCAGAACTCGCTATTGGGCATATGTTCTCTGTGTATCGTTTCATCGCGAGAACTACCTGGCGGATGCGTAAAGGCGATGATTTTAAAACGATTAAAAAGGAATCTCAGGGACGGGAACTCGCGGGTAAAACACTCGGCATAATCGGTATAGGCAGAATCGGACGCGAGGTGGCGAAAAGAGCGTTCGGACTGAATATGAAAGTTATCGCCTACGATGCTTTCATCGACGACCCTGGATTGGATTATGTGGATATGGTTTCTCTCGATGAACTTCTGGCAAATTCTGATATAATAACGCTCCATATTCCGAAATCAGACAAACCTGTTATCGGAGCAGAGGAAATAGCGAAGATGAAAGATGGTGCGGTTATTATCAATACTGCTCGTGGTGGAGTAGTCGATGAGGATGCACTTTTAGATGCACTTAATTCTGGAAAACTTTGGGGTGCAGCGATAGATGTCTGGGTGGGCGAACCGAATCCAAAACCCGAACTCGTAAATCATCCGTTGGCATCTGTTACAACTCATCTTGGGGCGAGCACAAAAGAGGCTCAACAACGCATAGGCGAGGAAATCATCAAGATATTAAATGAGTTTTTCGCCTAATAGCGACTTATACCGAGTATTTCATCTTTCGAGATTTCGGCGGAGCTAAATGATTTTCGTTCCGTGCGTAAATGGACGAGATGGCAGATGCTTTTCATCTTTGCCATTCTTCGATGAGTTTTGAGTATTCATCTATCAAATTCTGTGCTGCATCCTCTGTTTTTCCCTCTGCGAGAAGATGAAACACGGGGCGTTCGGCATCGGGCAGAACGAGTATCCACGCCTTCGATGTGATAATTCGCACGCCGTCAATTACTTCGCGAGGGAGTTTCTCTGTGTATTCGATTAGTGAACGCATAACTTTTCCCTTCGCGTGCCAAGGGCATTGAACCTCGGACTCGACCCAGCGATAATCTGGAATTGTCTCGGCGACCTCTGATAATTTTTGCTTGTTCTTTGCGAGCATTTCGAGAACTTTTACCGCAGAAAACATTGCATCGCAGGCGAAACCGAAATCTGTGAAAATAAATCCACCTCTCGTGCCGCCCACAAATGGTATCTCGGGTTTCAATGCTGCCTCCATCATAGCGAGATGCTCGTCGCGAGTGTGGATAACTTTCGTTCCGTGCTCGCGGGCGAGAAAATCTATCCCCATAGTGGCGGATATCGGTGTAGCGATGATTTCGGGTTTGTTTAGTTCCAGATAGAGCTTCGTCACGATATATAGCAAATCGTTGTCCTGATAGATTTTTCCATTTTCATCGCAGATTGTGAGTCTTTCTCCAACAGGGTCTATCGCGAAACCGAGATGAGCATCCAGAGTCTTGACAACAGCGGATAGTGTTCTAAAAGCCTGTTCACGCTCGTCGCGGGTTTTTGTTAAATGATTCGGGTCGACATAGGCATTGAGAGCGATAACCTCCGCACCGACACGCTCGTGGATAGCGGGCATAACTTGTGCCGCCGCTCCGAGTTGGTAATCCATTACTATGCGAAACTTTTTGCTCTTTATTGCATCTATGTCGATATGTGAAAGAATCTTATTCCTGTATTCGTCGATAATTCCGCTCGGGCGGGTCAATCTCCCGAGTTTCTCGTAATCCGCTCGTGGAATTCCCTCACGCATCATCAATTGTTCGACCTTTCGGCAGATTTTAGTCTGAAGGTCTGTGCCATCGCCGTTGAAAAATATCAAATCCTGCCTTTTCGGGTCGTAGGGCGATTTTCTGATATGCACTCCGCCTTTTTGAGGATTGTTCGAAAGATATTGCCTGACAGTCGGTATCGGCACGATGCCTACATCGGCGACATCCATACCGGCGGACATCGCTCCGCAGAAAAGCGACCTGGCTGTAATCTGACTCGCTCTGTCGGGGTCTCGCGAGACGAGCAATGTTCCACCTTCTTTGCCGAGAGTTGCCCCCAGCGCCGCTCCAATTTTCGTGATGAATTCCGGCGATAGTTCCCAATTTATCACACCCGACACTCGCGATTTCGTAAAAAGTTCCCCACCGACGCGGTCACGCCAGATTAAAGATTCGCTCAGAACCGCACGGTCCTCTATTATTTTATCTGGCCAGATTTTCACTCCTGTATATATCGATGCCTCGTTCCCGATTCTGCAATTGTCCGCAATAACGCAGTGTTCCTCGATTTGAACGCTGTTCCCTATTCGAACACCAGTAGCGATTGTGGAATTTCGAATCTGAACGCCATTACCGATTTTTACTTTGTCCCAAATTACACTTTGCTCGATATTCGCTCCTATACCGATTTTTGTCTCTGCACCGATTACCGTATTATACAGAGAACTTCCCTGCCCGATACGAGCGTTCTTGCCGATAAGAACTCTCCCGTGAAAATCCACACCATCGGCGATTTCGGCGTTTTCGCCTACCCAAATTTCCGCATCTCCTATTTTTCTATGTTCGCCCGGGAATTCGAGTTTCACACGCTCCCAGAGTGCATCCTCGTTCGCTCTGCGGTATTCCCTCAAATTACCGACATCACGCCAGTAGCCCGATGCGATATATCCATACAATCTCTCCCCCGATTCGAGCAAATTCGGGAACAAGTTCTGCGAAAAATCGTAAAATTTCCCCTTTGGGACCCATTCTAATACTTCGGGTTCGAGAATATAGATGCCGGTGTTAATCGTATCGGAAAAGACCTGTCCCCAGGCGGGCTTTTCGAGAAACCTGGTGATTTTACCCTGCTCGTCCGTAATAACTATGCCGAACTGCAATGGTGTCGGATGACGAGTTAGAACTATCGTGGCGAGAGCATTCCGCTCCTTATGAAATTCCACAGCTTTTCTTAAATCGAAGTCCGTAAGCACATCGGCAGAAATCACGATGAATCTACCTCGAATCAAATCGCTCGCATTGCGAACACTGCCGACAGTTCCCAGGTCCGCCTCGGCGGATTTATATTTTATGTCTATACCGAAATTTTTGCCATCTCCAAAATAATCCGAAATGATTTCTCCTTGATAGTATAACAGTGAGATAGCTTCATCGTATCCATTTTCGACGAGAAGGCGAACGATATGCTCCATCATCGGAGTGCCAGCTACGGGCACCATAGGTTTTGGTCGTCTATATGTCAACGGATGAAGCCTCGTGCCGAAACCCCCAGCCATTATCACTGCTTGCATAGAAACCTCCAGATTATTTTTAGTAATTTAATTATATTGTTTTCGTTGTGAAACTATTTTTTTGTGAAATTTTCATTAACAGAAAATTTGTAAAAATATTTGTGTTATATCGAAAATTTTGTAATTTTATTATCGAGGAGAAAATTATGCAGGTAAAATGTCCTAAATGTGGTGCGACAGACGATATAGACATCTCGCATATTCCACCGGGTAAAGCCTTGCTGCGATGTGAATTGTGTTTTACATCGTTCGAGATAGTTGTAAAAGTCTCTGATGTTCCATTGGCAGAGTGTATCGAGAAAGGGGATGTTTTAGAAGTTACCTGTCCGTATTGCCACGAGAAGTTCAATACATCGCTCGATATCGCGTCGAAAAGTATATTTTGGAAATGCCCGACTTGTGAATCGATATTCCGTGTCGCTGAGAAAGAAGCGGAAGACATTTTCACACAGGATATTGAGGGAAGCGGAGAAAAAGCGGTGAGCGGAAGGACCTCCGAGGAGACTCTTCAGCTCGGAGAAATTTCTGCCGATGGTCTCGAAGCGTTCGAGGAACAACTGGGTGTCGACCTTGAAAATATTGAGACTGAGCCTATCGCTTCTTCGTCTGAAAATATCGATGAGTTTAATACGGGAATGCTTCCGCCTCTCAGCGACAAGGAGAAATTTACCTGTCATTTTCTCGTAAAAATCGGCGGTGCAGAAATGGGACCTATTTCGTATAATGTCTTGGAAAATTGGGCGCGCTCGGGTATGATGCCGAGAGATGCCCTCGTATCCAAGGCGGATGAGAACAAATTCTATCGCGCCGAGCAAATGCCCGAACTTTTAAAGATATTCGATGGCGAAAATGTTGAACCAGGAAAAGGGATAAAGGAACTACTCAAAGAGGAAAGCACAGGAACAGCCATTCTTCACGGTCTCAACTGTGGATTACTCGGTGGACTTATCGGTGGAGTAATTGCATCGCCCGTTGTGCTTCTCGGTTTATGGACACCTACGCCATTGTTTGCTCCTGTGCTGTCCGCACTTATATTTGTCATAGGGACGGCAATCATAGGCGCGGGGATGGCAGCAATAACATCTGTGCTCGGTTTGTGGCTCATAAATTATTCTTGGACACCGTTGGTTCAAATCATCATATCGTCTGTGTTCGCCGTCGCGATTTTCATAACGAATATGTTCGTATCTCCTCAATCGACTCATAAATTGACCAATTCGATTTTTTCTGCTGTCGCGGTTTTTCTGCTCGCGTTCATCATAGGTTCTTTCACTGTGTTGTTTCATCATAAAATATACGAAAAAGAAGTTTAGAATTCGGTGACAAAATGACTACATTCCCCGGCGGACAATATATAGAACTTCATTCCCCATTGCATTCTCTCGACCCGAGGACAAAACTTTTTCTTCTATTGGCATTCGCGATATTCGTTATCTCTCTAGGAAGTTGGTGGAATCACTTAGTAGGATTGGCGATACTCGTATTTGCAACGGCGATTTCACGAGTGGGATTTAAAAAGATATTCAGTCTTCTATGGATGTTTAGGATTTTCATTGCGATAACATTTTTGATTCATCAACTTTTTACACCGGGGCAGGGAGAATATCACTGGTTCATATTCCACATCAGTTTGGCGGGTTTTTATAATGGACTTTTATATTCGATTAGAATAATTTTACTTATGTGGGCAGCGAGTCTTTTCGGATGGGTAACCTCGCCTGTCGCACTGGGAGATAGTTTGGAAAGTTTATTCAAGTTCTTAAAATATATAAAAATTCCGCCTCGCGATGTCTCGATGGTGGTTATTTTGGCGATGCGTTTCATACCTACTATTATTGATGATGCCACAAAAATTCACTGGGCACAAAAGGCGAGAGGTGGCGAAATCACTGGTTCGATAATTAGAAAAGTCAAAAGCATAATACCGATGGTTATACCGCTGTTTGTTGTGGCATTTCGGCGAGCGGATAAATTAGCGGTCGCTCTGGAGATAAGAGGTTATGCTCCCGAAACAAACCGAACGAAGATGTATCCATTAAAATTTACGAGAAATGACTATTTATTGTTTTCTATAGGTCTTGCATTGATGATATTATATTTGATTTCGATTGCTATATAAATTTCTCTACGAAAATATTTTTCTCGCCATAATCATATAAGTTGTATGAGCAAGCATTCTATCGTCGGGGCGAAGTCTTGCAGGAACAGGTTTATAGAACCGCAGGAGTGTCTCGGCGACCTGAATATCTATGAATTTATTAGAATTTTTTAGGGATTCGAGCAACATCGAGACCTGATTCGTAGTCGGGAGAACGAACGCGATGGGCGCTCCACCGCCGAGAGCAGACCATATATGAGCGATATATTCCCAAGGCTCCCGAACATCTATGAACATAGCATCGTAAGGGGCATCATCTATTCCGTCATCGAGTTCGCGATTGAAGATTTTGACATTTTTTGAGAAACCGAGTTTTTCTATATTGGCTTTCGCGAGTTCGAAAAACTTTTCATCGCGCTCGTAAGTGATAACGACGCCATCGGGAGCGACGGAATTCGCTATAATAGATGTCATCGCACCTGAACCCGTGCCGCATTCGAAAACTTTCATCCCATTGCGAAGCCCGAGCCACAGTGCGATATATCCCGAATCCTTAGGATAAACTATTTGTGTTCGCCGTTTGATACCTTGCATTATTTTATCGTAGAAAGTCGGACGCACAGCGGCATAGGACCTTCCGAGATGGCTTTCGATGAGTGTGCCGAAGTTTCTGCCGATAAGTTCTGTAAGGTCGATTTGTCCCCATTTAGTAGAGAATTTACCGAGACTGATGGGAATTAGATACTGTTTCTTATTGTCCGCAATATCGATTAGCAGTATCATAGAGTTCTCGGAAATTTTTTCTGTTTCATAATTCATTTTTTCTCGCTTTCATCAACACAATATATTTGCCAAATAGTGAATACTTATCGATTACAGTGAATTTTTCAGATTCGAGCATTTTTGCTAAATCCCTTTTGATAAAATCGAAAGCGTATTTGCATTCTGCAATTTTGAACGGAATTTTCAAGTAAAATGGCATATCGTCGAGCGAGAACTCGCCGTAGTCGAGAATGAAAAACTCGCCACCTGCTCTCAACGAATTAAACGCATTTTTTATGATTTGCATCCGAGCATCCTGCGGAAATCCGTGAAGCACAAACGAGATGAAAACCTTATCGAAATATCCGTCGTAATCCAGTGGTTGGTCGATTCTTCTATTCGATATTTTTACATTCGGAAAATCTTTGCATCGTCTCTCGAACTGCGAAATCATCTCATCTGAAATATCCAATCCGACAATTTCGCCATTTTCCGAAATGTATTTAGCCATCAAGCAGGCATTTTTTCCTGTGCCTGCACCGAAATCTAATATTTTGTCCGATTGTTCGATTTTCATCAGTTCGATAGCACGCCTCATCAATCCGCTATACTTGCCGAATGTAAGTATATCCAGTATCGAATTATAATGCTTTGCCTCGAACCCGTGAATTTCGACCTTCGATTCTGGATAATATGCGCACATTTCTGTTCCTTTCAAATTAAATAACCATCGCACAGTTATGGATATGTATAGTCGACTTCTATCGATGATACCGTAGATGTCTGCACAGGATGGACATAGTTTTTCTCTTTATCCGTTCCAGATAGTTTCGATGGCAAGACGAGTCTGTAAGCGATAGCGAGAGTTCCATATTTTAATCTCAATTTCCAGTATGGTGCAATCGCGAATACGGAACCTTCATAGTGATTGTAGACCTTATTCGTCGAGACGAATGTTTTGTTCATATCGAATGCCGACGAAATCACCCAGTCGAACTTGGCTCCCGCTCCAGAAAAACCTTTGACAGGCAGAGCGATATCGACCTCTGCGATGTGTCCGTGAAATTTTGCGTCGAGCGGATAAAATCTTCCAGCGATATATCGATAGCCGATATCGAATCTATACAGCGGCGGTGCTTGGAAGCCCGCTCCGATGGAAATATCGCCGAGTGCCGCATACTTATCGAGAAATGGAAAAAATGTCAGGATATGAATTGGAAATTCCCACCAGCCCTTGCCGCTCGGAAATTCGATAGTCGGATTCAGTTGGAAACCCATCTCGGGTATAGGCATCCAGAAGAAATGCGAACCCGTAGTGTCTCTCGGGAATGCTCCGAGTGGAAAATGTATCACCATTTTCCCTTGGAAAAGCGGAGGAGACGCAGTTTTTTCATCGCTCTGTGCGAGTGAAACTCGAAAAATAGCGACGAGAATAACAAGTATCCATAATTTTCTAATCCATTTCATATTTTACCTCGCGAGAGTTACAGTTCCTCGACAAGATATCCCATCGCCATCGATTGTGTATATGTAAGTTCCCGCTGGAACTTTTTTACCATTGCGAGTGCCATCCCAAAGTTGTGCATCGAGATTGCCAGCGGGGATTTTCCGACAGAACAATTTTTTCCCGCCGAGGTCGTATATGCAAAGAGTTACATTATGGCTAAATGGCTTCGGATATAAAAATCGCACCTCGTCGTTGAAACCATCTCCGTTTGGAGTGAACGGATTTGTCGAAAGAGAACAGGGGAAATTGGGCTCGACCCAGAAGTTCAGCGAATCGATTCGACAGTTAGCAGGACATATCTGTGCCAAATCGCAGCATTCCAGCACAAATTGAACAGTATCGCCGGCGGATATCTGCGGCGGCGTATGAATACTTACACGATAACCTGTGCCGAATGATTCGGTATTCATCGAACTCGCGATAAATGTATCGCTGTGAACGATGAAATATGCAGAAATTACGCTCGTGTCCACCCCCGCGAGATTGTCCGAAAGTTGGACAATCACATCGAATTGCGGGTCGGTGACCATATCCCATTGCTGAGGCGTCTGAAATTCTATGCTCGGTGGGGTCAAATCCACAGTGAAAACCCAACTCTGCGGTGGAATAGAATATCCAAGCATAGTATTACCGGAAACCAAAGCGATATTTACATCGCCCTCGCTGTATCCATCATACGGCGGAAGGATTACAAATGTATCGGATTGCATATAGCAACGGGAGTCGCTTAAATCCAGCGTCTCGCGGTCGACGACAAAAACCAAACTGCTGAGAACAATAGAATCCTCGCTTTGAATCAAAATTTTTATTCTACTGTCACTACAAGATGTATAAATGCTTTCGGCGGGTGAAACGAGCGTGAATTTAGGTCTCGGCACAATTTCCACCGATTCCACATCCGTGTATCCCAGCATTCTATCGGCAATTCGCTCGAAATCGAAATCGTTATCGTAGAAAAATGCCCGCCAGACAAAAGGAGTGTGAGCAGGCTGACCTAAAATTAGTTCACTCGAAAGGAAAATCGTATCGCCGTTCGTGCTGTCGGCATAAAGTTCGGCACGGATGTTATCCGATACGAGTTCACCATCGGAATCCCAGAGGATATAGGCATCCTGAGCATCCATAGGGTCGGATGGCGTATAAACTCCCGAACTATCGATAATAGCGAGGGCGATTTTGAAAACCGAATCGGCAATCCAGATAGTCGGTTCAGCGGAATACATAACAGGCGGGAATGTGTCGTCATCGGGGACATAGAACGAAATCGTCATCGAGTCGACATTCGGTTGGCAATAACTTCCGCAATCTATCGCCACGGCAGAAATTGTCGAAATCGTATCCTCGGGGAAATATGTCCCGTAATCGCTGGGGGCAAAGATGAAATCGAGCGAATCGCCGAGACAACTTTCGCCACCGATTTCTGCAATCGGCGATGTTCCACCGTAGAATACCTGAAATTCGAAAACACCGCAGATGCTATCGGTTATCGTGAAATCGATATTTTGCAATGGGTTGCCGACAGTGTCGCCATCGGATACATCGGCTCGAATCGACGGCGGAGAGAGGTCGATTATGAAACTCGTCGATGCGAGATGCTCCGAACTCGAACCGAAACTATCTGTCGCCTGTAAAACTTCAAAATATACCGAATCGTTATTAGCGAATGGGTTGTCGGGTGTGAATATCAGTGAATCGTTCTCGAATTGCAGTCGCGGGTCCGATATGCCGAGAGTTTCGGTATCGAATATGACTAAAAGACTGTCCATAACGAGAGTCGCACTGCTCCATATATTCGCGACAATCGTTGTCAGGCTGCACGATACGCAACTGCCATCGCTGGGTGTCAATATGCTCGCAGTTGGAGCAGGTAGATTTATGAATATCGACCAAGATGTATCCAAAAAATTCGGTCCGCAGAAATCGCCGGGAACTAAATCACTTGCACCGAGCGAGAAATTTAGTGTATCGCCGTCGAGAAACGAAAGCCCCAGCGACTCTGCCGACCATATGAAACAGGTATCCACAAAAATTCCGTCTCCGATTGTGAAAGTATCTGCTCCGAGTGCGAGCCAGACAGATGCACTGTCGAGTCCGGTTATAATATCGGATATACAAAGGATTATTGTCGGCTGTGGGGTATTTACAGAATCGTTGCATTCCGGTTCAGAAATTAGAATAGGGGAACTTTTGTCCGCGATTATAGTAGTCGTGCAGCCATCGCTCGAATTGCCGAAGATATCCTGACTGCGAACAGTTATCGAATATGTATCGCCATCAGTGATTTCCATTTCGGGAACGAAAATCAAAGTATCGCCAGCAAAGTGCATATAATCGGGATAATCGTATGAGATACCATCGAGAACGATTTCTGTCGAATCTAACTGCACGGCGACATCGTCGTCTATTATTGCCGAATAAATTAAACTGTCGCAGGCGGTATAAATCGTATCGGGACAATCGATTGTCGGTGCGGTGGTATCCACATAGAAATTCCAGCAAACGAGAGTGTCGTTCGGTCCGCAAAGCATATCTGAAACAGTATCCGCCGCGAATATGCATACCTCGGTTGTTCCACCGAGTTCTATTCCCGTCAGCGCCGATGATGAAACCATTAGCGTATCATCTGAATAGATAACGCCATAATCCAATGTATCGCCATTTATTATCACAAAAATCGAATCGTCATCGACATCTGTGCAAGCATCGCTCAAATATGCCTCGATTAGAAATGGGAAACCTATCGCCGTATCTGGCGGTGGATATAGCGGTATTATTATCGGTGGCGAGAGGTCTACGGTAAAGGAATACTCGCTATCTGGTTCGTTCACGCATCCTATAGAATTTTCGATGCGCTCGATTGAGAAAGTATGCGTATCACAATCGGAAAAGCAATCGGGCGGTGTAAAAATCAATGTATCGCCGTTTATCGACAAGTTTTCGGATGAATAATCGATACCATCGTATCGAATTTGGCAGCCATCGAGTGATAAATCGCTTTCCGATTGAATTAGAAAATTCACAGTTCCACAAGAACAGGCAGTAGCATAATTCGGCATAGGTGAAAGTAGTTCGAGATGAGGAATATCCTGTTCGCCGTAGAACGAAATCCAATGGACTATTGGAGTGCTATCTGCGGGAGTGCCTTTGGAAAGCGAAAGCCGATACTGAAAATATTTCGCCGTCGGAACTTCCGATGGAATAGGGCTATCGGCAGGAATTTCAAACCAATCGCTCCATATAAGGCTATCATCGGATACACGGATTTCGATGACAACGGATGAACTTCCTGGCAATGTCTCGCCGATAGCGACAGAATCTAAATCGACAGGGCAACCAGCATCGATTATAGCGGATGTATATATTCCATTTCCTCGACCGCCGTAGAAAGCATAGAACATAGCATTAATCATACCTTTCGTTTCCCATTCGAGCGGAGTGAACGAGTCGCCATCGAACTCCTCCTGATGACCTGTCGAGAAATACGATGAAAACGAATCGTATGTTGTGTCGTGATAGCTGTGCATATATATTTGACCATCGGGACCGCGATACCAAACCTGCCCTGCGAATTCGTGCTCACCGAAAGCGTGACATTGCGTGACATCGAAATTATCGGGCAAATCGAAAGGATAGTGGAGAATGGTCGCGGTCAAGTCGGCGGATGCATCTCTTGTGACAGAGGTGTAAATGTTGGACGGTTCAGCACAGGGAACCCAATGTGCATCGAGACCCGTGACGGGTGTTAAAGTATTAAAATATGTATGCTCGAATTCAGTATCGAGACACCAAGGTTCCGACAGCGACCATCCTCGCCGCTTTGCGATAGTATCGTGTGTCAACATAATCCCGCCGCCTCGGCGGCCATATTCTATAACTGCATTTTGCGCGTTCGATGTCAAATCGTTTCCTCGTCCGCCGAAACCGTTGGCGATACCGAACATCACGATGTGATAGTCGAGCATACATCTCGTTCCAACGGTTGCTCCCGATGTCGGGTCGTAAACATTTCCCGAATCGGTCGGAGATGAAACGCTGTTAAATTGCGATATTGGAATTACTTCTATCTTTATATTCAGTGATGGATTGCCATCGTGCATATATGTCTCTATTGCATTTGCAATGCAGTTCGTGCAATGGCCATCGGGATAGACTTGAAGCACACGAATTGTGTCATCTGATGAGAGAGCGATTGCACCATCATCGGTGCCATCGGGGTCGGGAGTTAGAAAATCTATAAGAATAGTATCACCGCCAGAAAAATCGGCGAGCGTCGTATTGGTATATTCGAACGGGTCGGCATAGATAGAAACTGCAATTAGAAAAATTAGCAGATATTTTACAAAAAAAGTCGGTTTCATAATATTAAATTTGCTTTTTGTTGAAAATAATTATAATTTAATCAAAGTCAATAAAAACGATTTTTTATAAAAATAAACGATTGTTTTACTTGACAGATAATTCGGAAGTTTTTTATATAGATAAGTATTTGGAGAGGTGGCCGAGTCAGGCTGAAGGCAACCGCCTGCTAAGCGGTTGAGGGGGTAAAACTCCTCCCAGGGTTCGAATCCCTGCCTCTCCGGTGGCTATTGGACACTTCTTTTTTTATGACTTCCAAATCGCTTTGCTCGTTCACTTATTACACTGCTAATATATTTTTTGGTATAGTATGTAAAATTTGTCGTATTGAAAAACAGTCGAAGATGAAAAATCATTATAGTATATTCATATATAGATTCGAAATTCAAAATATTACTTGACATAAGAATTCCAAAAAACTTAATATATAATATAATCAAATCGAGGAGGTTGAAATGGCGAGGAAGTTAAGTATTGAAAAAGTTATTGCGAATTTGGACAGGGCGCAAAACGAGCTCGCGAAAAAGTGGGCTGATGCAATTCTTAAATCCGATATCGATACAGGCGAGAATTTGAGAAATCATATGCTTGCTCTTATAGGCTATCGTAAAGATATAGAGAGGATTTTGGAGCAAGTGGACGAGTATATTGCGAAAAATAAACTACTTGAGACCATATCATCTAAGGAGAAAAAATCTAAAAAAGGTAAATCCGGTTCAGGAACTAAATCGTCGAGAAAATATTTTAGGACAAAACCTCTTCCTCCCGTGGGGACGAAACTATATGGAAGTTATAAGGGAAAAAAGTTCGTTGCCACTGTCACTTCTAAAGGTATAAGAGTAAATGGTATAAATAAAATCTTCTCATCTATGTCGGCTGCTACCGCTGCGGTTACAGGCAAAAGAACCATTAGCGGATGGGCATTCTGGAAATTCCAAAAAGCCTGATGCTATAGGTTCAATATACTGTTTTAATTCATATAGATACAGAACAACAAGTATATCTATACGATATATCTAAACCGAGTTTTTCGGCTTCTTCGACCGCTATATCCGACCACAGTGCCATACGATTTATCCCTGCTCGAAGTGCCCATACTTCTAATATATATCTATAATCGCCTCTCGGTCGAGCACAACCGAGCGATTGCTCTATATCGGGATACATTCGACGACCCTCGATTAGTATATTCAAGACATCGCTTATCGGTATCGGTGAAATATCGTTCTTCATCGCGACAGCAGGCATTAGAACCACATATTCCAATATTTTAATAGGATATTTTTTTAATAATTCGAGCGCATTATACTCGCCTTTAATTTTTCCGTCGAGACCTATAATTATATGCGGTGCGACATATAATCCCTCATCGAAAAGTGCATCTAACGAGCGTTCAACCAATGCAACTCCGCCGTCGAGATTGAGTATATTTCGCATAGTTTCATCGTCTCCGACGACATCTATAAGGACCTGGTCCACACCAGCTTTTGCCACAGCCTTTGCCAGTTCCGGAGTTGCGTATCCCGTATGAGCACTTATATAAAATCCCATTTCTTTCAGCTTTGGAACAGCGGGCAAAATAGGATATAAAGGCACATACCCATCCTTAGTCGAACCGCCAGATAGAAGTATACCTTCTATACCATCGTTTTTCCATTTTTTCGCAAGGGCGAGCAACTCCTCGCTGTTTCGAGCAGGAGGCATCGGTTTTAGCAATTTCCCTTTACAATGTTTGCATTGAAGTTCACATTCTGCACCGGTCACCGAAACGGCAGGATATTTCCCTCTTTTCCCGTATAGAATGAACATTCCGGGAAGATAAAATTTGATTTTTTTGCCGAAATTACGCCACGATATATCAGCAGCAGATTTCACTCGCTCGGCGAGTTCATCGGGAATGTATCCAATTTCTTCGGACATTTTCGATAAATTCTTTTTCATTTTTCCAGTTTTTCTCCATATCTAATCTTTTGTTCACCGACCTTTCCAGAGATGAACGCAAAAATTTCATTTTTCTCGAATAAATATCGAGATTTTCTATATTCCCGTTCAAGAAATCTGCGATTGTTTCGCCGGCGAGTCGACCACTTTCGAACGCATTTGCAATCCCTGCTCCAGTAATCGGGTCAGCCAGCCCCGCAGAATCACCGACGAGAATAAAGTTTTTACCACATATACGCTCACGCATTCCATATACGGGTATCAATCCGCCGGATATAGATATTTTTTGCTCGACTACAAATTCCGAGAAATATTGTGCAACGATAGATAATATCTTATTACTTACGCCCCACGCTCCAATACCGAGGTTCGCTATATCGCCCTTAGGGAACAGCCAGCCATATCCACCGACTATTTCTGGATGAAACAG
Organism: uncultured bacterium; assembly: GCA_964425665.1. Classification (GTDB taxonomy): domain Bacteria; phylum UBP14; class UBA6098; order B30-G16; family B30-G16; genus JAGGZE01. The sequence continues at coordinate 645 of CAYRNI010000031.1, read as the reverse complement.
TATATAATTTCTATCCAATCGTTTTTTCAATGGCACGACCCATTGTATAGCCGGCATAAGTTTCTGCGATTGCACACCTGCGAACATCGCCACGAGAGATTGTGGACCATCTGCACCGACTACTATATTAGCAGAAATTTTTTTTCTATATGTCTCTATATTGGCAAAACTACTACCGAACTCTATATCGACAACGGGTTCGGATAAAAATAATTTGCCTCCATTTTTCAATATGTCGACAGCGAGTATTTGCTCGAATATATTTCGATTAAGTATATATCCTTTTTGCTCGATATAATCCTGACGAAATTCACCATTATAGCCGATTATATGTGTTTCCAATCCATCGACTTTTTGCGCAATCGCCGGTATAAATTTTCTCGTGGTCAGTGAAAATGCGGCGGGTATATATTCTGCACATTGGACAGGAAAACCTATTGTAGATTTTCGCTCGAATATAATAGGTTCGATTCCTCGCCGAAGCAGTTCTGTCGCTGTAGAAAGCCCCGAAATAGACGCCCCGATTATGACGACATCGTATATTTTTTTATTGTTTTTCATCACATATATAATTTTTATTCTCTTTTGAATTACACATACCTAATCGCATCGACGGGTTTCAATTTTGCGGCACGCCAGGCGGGA